>NZ_CALIWN010000009.1:0-132152 GCF_938046485.1 uncultured Aggregatibacter sp.
CGTAATCCATAGTAAACGCGCTTTCTTAACATAGACTGTTAATTTATCTAAAAAACGACCGCACTTTAGGTGCGGTCTTCTTTTTTATTTTCTAAACTCACGTTTCTCTTTAAAAGTGCGGTGAGATTTTTCTTTAAATTTACGATCGCCTTTGAAACCTTTTTCTTCAAAACGTCCGCCACGGCGTTTTCCGCCAAAATTATCACCGCCACGGTCGCCTTTGGCTTCGCCGATAAAAGACATACGCATTTGTTTATTTAACACACGCGTTTTCGCAAATTGTTGTAACAATTCTTTCGGCATACCTTGTGGCAATTCAATGGTGGAATAATCATCATACAACTTGATGTGACCGATGTAGCGACTATTAATATCGCCTTCATTCGCAATAGCACCAACAATATGGCGAACTTCCACGCCATCTCCACGCCCCACTTCAATACGATATAAATCCATTGGTTGTGGACTGCCATAGCCTTTACGTTCACCACGACGTTCTGCCGAACGTGGGTTCTCACGACGGTCACCGCGCTCACTACGATCACGACGGGCTTTTTTATCCACCACCGGATCCGGCGGAAGAATCAGTTTTTGTTTGCCTTGTAACAACATCATCATAGCGGCGGCAATATCTTCTTGTGATTGGTCGGCAGTAAACATATCTTCCAACAATTCACGGTAAAGCTCTAAATCATGATGTTCCAACTGTGTGGTAATTTTATCTTTAAATTTTTTACGACGACAAGCTTGTAACACTTCATGGTTCGGCAACTCCACCTCTTCAATATTTTTCTTGATAAGGTGTTCAACATTGCGCAACAAACGGCGTTCACGCGGTTCAACAAACAATAACGCACGACCGGAACGCCCTGCACGGCCGGTACGACCGATACGATGCACATAGGATTCTGCATCAAGCGGAATGTCGTAGTTCACCACAAGGCTAATACGTTCAATATCGATACCACGCGCCGCCACGTCTGTCGCCACAACGATGTCTAAGCTACCACTACGCAAACGATCTAAGGTTTGTTCACGTAATTGTTGTGTCATATCGCCATTCAATGCCGCCGCACGGAAACCGTGTTTTTCTAATAATTCGGTCACGTCTAACGTGCCGGTTTTGGTACGGGTGAAAATAATCGCTGCATCAAAATCTTCCACTTCCAAGAAACGCAACAAGGCATCATTTTTGCGGAAGCCATGAACATACCAACAACTTTGCGCAATATCCGGCGCACTTTGTTGGGTCGCTTTAATTTTGACTTCTTGCGGATCCTTCATAAAGCGTTTGGTGATTCGACGAATTGGCTCCGGCATGGTGGCAGAGAAAAGTGCGGTTTGATGATGTTCCGGTAATTCTGCCATCACGGTTTCCACATCATCAATAAAGCCCATGCGTAACATTTCATCCGCTTCGTCTAACACGATCGCTTTAAGCTCAGCAAGGCTTAAGGTACCACGACGTAGGTGATCCAAAATACGACCTGGTGTGCCCACCACAACTTGCGCCCCTTGTTTTAACGCACGTAATTGGATGTCATAACGTTGACCACCGTACAAAGTCACAATATTGATGCCTTTGGCATATTTCACGAATTGCTCACATGCATCTGCAACTTGAATAGCTAATTCACGGGTCGGCGCCATCACTAATAATTGCGGGTGTTTTTCGGTCGGATCGATTTGCGCCAAAATAGGCAAAGAGAAAGCCGCGGTTTTTCCACTCCCGGTTTGTGCCATGCCCAGTACATCGCGGCCTTCTAATAAGTGCGGTATACAAATTTGTTGAATTGGAGATGGTGTTTCAAAACCAAGATCGGAAACAGCATTAAGGATGAATTCAGGCAAGCCTAAATCCTTGAAAGTCATTTTAGTTTCAGTCATTAAAAATACTCGAATGTATAAAAGGAAAGCTCAATAGACGCTTTCAGGTTAATTACAATGTGTCGTTTTGCGTCTTACAACGCATCGCCGGTTGAGCCATGCTCACCGTTATTCTGCTTGAGCCTGTTGTCCTAATTTCGATAGCTCAAACACCGCAAAACGATACTCCACAAAGTTATACACCTGATTTGCAACAGCCAGTTTGAATAAGGTCTCTGCCTCATCAACCTGTCCCATATTGAGTTTTTGTTTTGCTAGATAAAAGTAGGTTTCAGTCAGAATCTCTGCGTATTGCGTCGCAGTTTTTGTGGCAAACTGCTGCGCTTTAGCCTGTAGTTCCTGAACTGACAATTTGCCCAAATAATACTGGACAATGTAGGTACCCCAATAATCCTGAGAAAGCCCAACGGCACGTTGAGCCAGATTTTTTTGCGCCTCAGCTGGCTTGAATTTTAATTCATTCAAATACAGCCACAAGACGCGGTAAGGATCCGATTTATTACGTTGATAAAATGCCAAGAAATCCTGTTCGGCGAGGTTATACCGTTCCACATAATAGAAGTCTAATGCTCGATTAAGGAAGGTATATTCATAGTCAGGATCGAGGCTGAAAACCGTATTAAAGGCTTCTAATGCGCCGTCATAGTCTTCATCCAGTAATAAATAAAGCCCTAGATAGTTATACACTGCCGCCATTTTTGGTTGCAATGCAAGTGCTTGAGTAAAGTCATAACGCGCTAAAGCCCAAAGCCCCAAACTATCGTAAAGCACGCCCCGTTCAAAATGGAGAGAAGCACGTTCTTCATTACTCATTTTTCCAACGAGCAACACCTGACTAATTCGAACAATCATGACTTCCTGTTCAAAATGCTGGCTTGGATTTTGCTCGGCTAACACGACTTTATTTTTAGACACAAAGGTATTGCTCAAGCCGACACAGCCTGATAATACAAAGACTGAAAATAAAATAGTTAGGAAAATCGCGAAATTAGACAACCCATTACGTTGCGTCATTTCTTTATAAGCCTTAAAGCAGAGTATTGCTTGTTGAAAAACAAATGTTACGGCACATAATGTACCGTAACATTTTGAAAAAATTTAAATTATGCCTGCTCTACAATATCATCGGATACGTGTTGAGCAGTTTCTGCTTTCGGAGCAAGTTCTTTCATGGTTAAACGGATACGACCTTGACGATCGATTTCCACCACTTTAACCATCACTTCTTGTCCTACTTGTAGATAGTCGCTGACTTTTTCCACACGTTCTTCCGCAATTTGAGAAATGTGAACCAAGCCTTCTTTATTACCTACGATAGAAACGAATGCACCGAAATCGGCTAAACGAGTCACTTTACCTTTGTAAATGGCACCCGCTTCTACTTCAGCAGTGATGTCTTCGATACGTGCCATCACATCTTGTACGGCATTCTTATCTACCGCAGCGATTTTCACTGTACCGTCATCATCAATATCAATGGAAGTACCAGTTTCTTCGGTCAATGCACGAATCACCGCACCACCTTTACCGATCACATCTTTGATTTTCTTCGGATCAATTTTCATGGTGTAGATACGTGGTGCGAAATCAGAAATATCTGCACGTGGCGCCGGAATCGCTTGCTCCATTACGCCAAGAATGTGCATACGTGCACTTTTCGCTTGATTTAATGCAATTTGCATGATTTCAGCGGTGATACCTTCAATTTTGATATCCATTTGCAGTGCAGTTACACCTTGACGCGTACCCGCCACTTTAAAGTCCATATCACCTAGGTGGTCTTCATCACCAAGAATATCGGAAAGCACGACAAATTTGTCATCTTCTTTCACCAAGCCCATAGCGATACCTGCGACAGCCGCTTTAATCGGCACACCGGCATCCATTAATGCAAGAGAAGCACCACACACGGAAGCCATGGAAGAAGAACCGTTGGATTCGGTAATTTCAGATACTACACGTACCACATACGGGAATTCCGCTAAGGTTGGCATCACTGCTGCCACGCCACGTTTCGCCAAACGACCATGACCGATTTCACGACGTTTTGGTGAACCGATCATACCGGTTTCACCCACAGAATACGGAGGGAAGTTATAGTGGAACAAGAAGTGATCTTGACGCTCACCGGTTAATTCATCAATGATTTGCGCATCGCGTTCAGTCCCTAACGTAGCGACGGCCAACGCTTGGGTTTCACCACGGGTAAAAATCGCAGAACCGTGAGTACGCGGTAACACACCGGTGCAAATATCTAATGCACGAATGGTATCAACGGTACGTCCGTCAATACGTGGTTCACCGGCAAGAATACGTCCACGCACGATTTGGCTTTCAAGTGCGGTGAAAATATCAATAATTTTCCCTTCGCTGACGTCTTCATCTTCAGCCGTAATTTGTGCAACAACGTCAGCTTTAATCGCATCAATTTGCTCATAACGGGCTTGTTTTTCGGTAATACGATATGCATCGCCTAAACGTGCTTCAGCTAATGCTTTTACTTTATTGATTAAATCAGTGTTTGGTTCAGGTGCAACCCAATCCCAACGTGGTTTACCGGCTTCAGCAACCAATTCTTTAATGGCTTCAATCACCACTTGTTGTTGCTGGTGACCATAAACCACCGCAGCCAACATTTGTTCTTCAGTGAGGATATCTGCTTCAGATTCCACCATTAATACGGCTTTGTCAGTACCTGCAACCACTAAATCCAAACGGCTTTGTTTTTGTTCGTTAATGGTTGGGTTTAATACGAATTGATCGTTGATGAAACCGACACGCGCCGCACCAATCGGGCCATTGAATGGCACACCGGATAAAGACAACGCAGCAGACGCACCGATCATGGCGACTAAATCCGGGCTGATTTGTGGGTTTACAGAAACAACCGTCGCAACTACTTGGATTTCATTAAAGAAACCTTCCGGGAATAACGGACGAATCGGACGGTCGATTAAACGGGCAATTAAGGTTTCACCTTCAGACGGACGCCCCTCGCGTTTGAAGAAACCGCCCGGAATACGACCGGCGGCATAAGTACGCTCTTGATAGTTAACGGTTAATGGAAAGAAATCTTGACCTTCTTTCACATCTTTTTTGGCAACCACAGTAACAAATACCGTCGTATCGTCCATGCTTGCCATGACGGCGGCGGTAGCTTGACGTGCAATAGCGCCGGTTTCTAAGGTTACGGTATGTTGACCGTATTTAAATTGTTTAACAATTGGATTCACAATGTTTTCCTTTTTAAATGAGTAATCACAATGTTTTATTTTCCAATTTGCGACTAGCAAAAATAATCTTAAAACCGACCGCACTTTTCTTGGCGACTTCGCGGAAAATCATTTTTGTTAGCCGCACGCTAATTTAGAAAATAAAACGCAGGCATTATACAGAGCTTTTGCCTTGATGGGTAACTTTATTTACGCAATTCCCATTTATGACTATCTGAAAAATAAGGTTGATGATAAAATCACTCCAGTTTTCAAAGTAAAAAAGGAGGAAACATGTTAATTGGAGATTTAACCCGTACCGATTTTAAACTCGGCTTACCAAAAGTCATTGCCGAAACCTGTGAGTATTTAAAAGGTTTGGATTTAGAAACATTAGAGGTTGGTCGTCATGATATTACTGACCAAATTTATATGAACGTGATGGAACCTGAACTGGCAGAAGCCGCAAGTAAAAAAGCAGAACTTCACCACAAATATTTAGACGTTCAAGTACTTATCCGCGGTGTAGAAAATATTGAAGTCGGCGCAACCTATCCTGACTTAAATAAATACGAAGCCTATCACGAAGATGACGATTACCAACTTACCCAAGAAATCGACAACAAAAGCACGATTACATTAGTGCCAAATATGTTTGCCGTATTCTATCCTTATGAACCCCATAAGCCTTGTTGTAACGTAAACGGTCAATCCGCCAAAATCAAAAAATTGGTAGTAAAAGTACCGGTTGAGTTAATCCAGTAAAGGACGACAATTCATCATTAGAATGCGCTTAATGTTAAGCGCATTTTTTATCGCCGATTTTGACGTTTTTCAATGAAAATCAGCGAAATGCGTAAATCATCGTAACGTAAACAAATAAAGATTGTGTTTAATTTAATTAGCAGATAAATTACCTGCTTTTTTGCGGGCAAAATGCGCCCATCACTTTCACAAAACGAGGATAGACTATGTTAAGCGTTGATACCCCATCTCAGGCGATGCCTCCGCGTAAACCGAAGTTCTATCAAAGCTTATACGTGCAAGTCATTATTGCGATTATTATCGGTATTTTATTAGGGAATTTTTTTCCTGATTTCGGTGCCGGTTTAAAACCGTTAGGTGAAGCATTTATTAAGCTGGTTAAAATGATCATCGCACCGGTGATTTTTCTGACCGTCGTTACCGGTATTGCCGGTATGAACGACATGAAAGCGGTTGGGCGGGTTGCCGGAAAGGCGATGCTGTATTTTGTGACCTTTTCGACGTTGGCGCTTGTGATCGGAATGGTTGTGGCTAATATTATTGAACCCGGAGCAGGATTAAATATTGATCCGGCGTCGTTAACCTCTGAAAAAGTGTCAGAATACGTTGCGAAAGCGCAGGATAGCACGCTAACGGCTTTCTTAATGAACATCATTCCTACCACCGTATTAAGCCCATTAGTAGAAGGTAATATTCTGCAAGTCTTGTTTATTTCCGTGTTGTTTGGGGTGGCATTGGCTTCGGTGGGCGACAAAGCGCAGCCTATTACGGAACTCCTACGACTTGCGACAGCGCCGATGTTTAAGGTGGTGTCAATTTTGATGAAAGTCGCCCCTTTAGGTGCATTAGGCGCGATGGCGTTCACCGTAGGAAAATATGGGTTAAGTTCCATTAGCCATTTGATGCTTTTAATTGTGACGTTTTACATTACATCCTTGTTGTTTATTATTTTTATCTTAGGCGCGGTCGCACGTTATAACGGTTTCTCTATTTTGAAAATGGTGCGCTATATTAAGCAAGAATTGTGGTTAGTCTTAGGAACGTCCTCCTCAGAAGCCGCGTTGCCGACCTTAATGCAAAAAATGGAGGCGGCCGGTTGTAAAAAATCAGTGGTGGGATTAGTGGTGCCGACCGGTTATTCTTTTAATTTGGACGGTACAAATATCTATATGACAATGGCCGCATTATTTATTGCGCAAGCCACCAATACGGATCTTTCCATTAGCGAGCAATTTACCTTGTTGTTTGTTGCGATGTTAAGTTCAAAAGGCGCTGCCGGCGTAACCGGTGCCGGTTTTATTACATTAGCTGCCACACTTTCCGTGGTTCCGGGGCTGCCGGTTGAGGGCATGGCGTTAATTTTGGGAATTGATCGTTTTATGTCCGAATGCCGTGCGTTAACAAATTTGGTGGGTAACGCCTGTGCGACCATTGTTGTGGCGCGCTGGGAAAATGCCTTGGATAAAGAAAAATTAGCGTTAGCGATGAACGGTAAATAGTATGAAGCGATGGTGCGGTTGCTTACTTGGATTGATAGTATTAACGGTGGCGATCATTTGCGCGTTACCGTGGTGGATCACGCCGAAACAAGTCGAAACATGGGTTAACCGCTTCCTCGCACCAGATTATGCCTTGCAACTGCCTGAACGATGGCATTTACACCTCACCGGTTTACAACTGCCCGAACTGGATATTCGAGCAGGGCAATGTACTTTGGCGACATTCAGTGATGTGCGTCTTCATTGGTGGGAGCCTCGTCAACTTGACGTGGCACATGCCGGGTTGGATTATGACTGCCTCAATCAGCTGCCTTCCTCTGATGAGACAAAAACATCGCCAAATTTGACCGCACTTTTTTCCGTTCTCCCGTCTGTAGAGGTAAATGTTCAGCATTTTCGATTGGAGAATAGCCAGGCGCTGGATATACCACCTAGGCTACGTGCGCTGTTGGAGGCTGATATTGCAGCAACCGCAAATTATGACGGTCATCGTTTGCAATTAACTACCAATGCGAAGACTCATGATGATCATGTGATTTTACATCATCAATCGACGCTCGCTCGCCTAAACCATTCGTTCCAATGGCAGGGACAAACCGATTATCAACCGCTTAACGGACAAACCTATCACTTGCATTTTTCTACCCAACTGCAAGAAGATCTGTCTCAATTACCGCAGCAAGGCGAGCTACGCTTGGATTGGCAAAATGCCGATTTTAGTGTGAACAAAGGCGCGCTTCAATTGAGCTGGAACGGTGAGAAAGGACAAATCAACGCACAGGATTTAAGCCGTGATAAACCGTTATTAGATGTGCCTTTTACGTTTACTGCCAATGGTTTAGCCATTAACTGGGGAACATTTTATTGGACGTTTGACGGTTATCAGCCGATCAAAGGCTTCTTCGGTTTAGCCTTGCGTAAACCGCAAGAGGGTTGGTTGCCGCTGGAAACCGATGTGGATGTGATCGTGCAAACCTTTGGTGAATTCGGCAAAGGCGAAATTGTGATATCGGGTAAAAAAGGTGAAATTGGTGGCGGTGCGGATAAAAATCAACTGAACTTTGATCTCAAAACGCGTGGTGACTTGCGTTATAACCACACTGTGGCACAAACCAATTTAGACTATCATATTAGCGGTGTTTTTGAGGCACCTACACTGCTATTCCGCCCCGGTTCCGTGTTCAAAATGGATAACGTACAACCTGATACCAAAATCCATGCACGCCTGCCGTTGGATAACATACAAGTGGGACGCTATGGTTTAGAGGGACGTCTGCAAGCCACTTTACAAGGATTCACCCCACAGTTTAAGCAGTTAAATTTAAAGCTTGATGGACAGGCGCACGAGTTTATTGCCGGAATTAAAACCGTGTTCGATTTGCGCGATGAACACCAAAACCTGCGTGCGGCAGAAATGCGTGCAGCGAACCGTTGGGATTGGACGATTGACGGTGAGGCGCACTGGACCTCTTTGAATACGCCGGTGAACATAAAAGGTGTGGGCTTTTGGGAAGCGGATCATATTGAATTAAATCAACTTTCTGCCCATTCCGGCAATGTGCATACCGGTGGAGTGAAAATGGCGCCTTTGACATTGGAATTGAAAGATCGCCTACGTTGGGATTATGAGGCAGCGCATCTTCGCGGGCTACTCCAGGCCCAAACGGAGTGGATTGAATTTGCGTATGGCGGACGCTTTGTTCGTCCGGTATTTGGTGTGGGGATTGAAGGGAAAAGTATCGATAATTTCAATTTGGCAGGAGATTTAAAAGCTGGTGCGCTTGGTCCGATTGAGGTTACCGCCCGTTATGAAAATCAGGCACTGAATGGCAACATTCGCTGGCAAGGGCAATCGGCGAAAGTGTTCCAATCGTTATTCCCACAACAATGGTCATGGATTATTCGCCAAGGCAGTATTCAAGGGGGCAGTGATTTCGTGATTAACGACGAGGGCGTGGCGTTACAGGGTGAATTTAATCTGCGCAATGTTGGCATCACCTTCCCCGATGGGGAAATTCAAGCTTTAAATATTCGCTTCCCATTAAATTATCAAAAACTTGCCCTACGAACCGCACGCACAAAACCGATTCAGGTCGCGGCAAAAAATATCCGCGTGGGTGCACTTGCCATACGTGAAGCGGCTTTTGATGTGTTTGGGACTTACCCTAACTCCGCCAAGCAACCACTAACCTTACAAAAAGTGAAGGTTGGCGTGTTTGATGGTTTGCTTAGCGTGCCCAGTTTGAGTTTCCCGCAACGCAAAATAGCCGTGCTGCGTTTTGACAACATTGATTTAGCGCAAGTGATGGAATTGGCACAATATAACCAAGTGAGCGTTAGCGGACGGGTTAATGCCTCCTTGCCGTTCTGGTTAGGGCATAATGCTTGTTTAATTTGTAACGGACGTCTTGAACAAGCCGGAAAATTGAAGATTAAGCTTCACGATAATATGGTGAGTAGTTTGAAAAAAGGCGGTTTAACAGAACGTATGTTGGTGGATTTATTAAAAGAAATGGAATTGGAAAAATCTCACGCTAACTTGAATTTGACACCTGACGGAAACATGACATTGCGTGCCACGATTACGGGGCTCAATCCAACCCGACGGCCTCACCATCCGATTACCTTGAATTACACCCATCAAGAGAATATGTTTGAGCTCTGGGATATGGTTGACTACGGCTCGCAATTTGAACAAAATTTACAATATCAACTTTATCGACACTTAGAACAATGAAAAAACATCTGAAAAAATCACCGCACTTTTTTTGTTTGGCTGCCGCATCCCTGATGCTTTTCGGTTGTAATCCGACTATTCAATTAGAAACCCCTAAAGAGGGCATCACCATTAATATGAATGTGGTGGTGGATCATAATATCAGCGTCAAAATGGATGAAAAAACCAAAGCGGCGACAGAGGCGGCTAAACGCAAGTCTAAATAAGACACCGCAAGGTATCATAAAAAACGGGGCTTTTTAGCCCCGCTTTTTTTGTCTTTACGCCATACCGTCAAGATCGGATTTATGGGTATTCAAACGCGCAAAGTAATCTTTGGTTTCTTCAATAATCACGTTTCGCAACCCAATTAAGGCGATTAAATTAGGAATCGCCATTAGGCCGTTCACGATGTCCGCCAAAATCCAAATTAAGTTTAAATGAATAAATGAACCGCAGCCGACCAAAATAATAAAGGCTAAACGATAGAGCTTAATGCCTTTGATGCCAACTAAGTACACGAAACAGCGTTCACCGTAATAACACCAGCCTAGAATCGTGGTAAAGGCGAAGAACAATAAGCCAACGGTAACAATGGTCGCACCGACAGAGGATCCTAACCCTTGTGAGAAAGCGTAGTTTGTCACCGCAGCACCCGCCATGCCTGGTGCTTGCCATGCGCCGGTAAGTACTAATACGATTCCTGTCATGGTGCAGACGATGATGGTATCAAGGAACGTCCCTGTCATGGAAATTAGCCCTTGACGCACCGGCTCTTTAGTTTGCGCGGCGGCGGCAGCGATCGGTGCGCTTCCCAAGCCGGATTCATTGGAGAAAATCCCTCGCGCCACGCCTGACTGAATAGCTTTCATTACCGTGAAACCCAGAGCACCGCCCAATGCGGCCTCAGGGTTAAAGGCACTGTGTAAAATCAGGCCAAGTGCGGTCGGAATTTTATCTAAATTTAATAAAATGATGATGAGGGATGTTGCCACATAAAATACCGCCATAAAGGGTACGATGTAAGAGGATACCAACGCAATGCGCTTCACACCACCAAGAATGATGAGCCCGACAAGCAAGGTAATGATAGCGGCGGTGATTTCGATCGGCACGCTGAAGGTGTCGTTCATGGCTTGAGTAATGGCGTTGACCTGCGGGAAGGTGCCAATGCCGAAAAAAGCCACCAACACACCGAAGATGGCAAATAATTTGGCTAACCAGCCTAAGCCGAGACCGCGTTCGATGTAATACATCGGACCGCCCGCCATAAAGCCGTTTTTGTCACGCACGCGATATTTCACCGCCAGTAAACATTCCGCATATTTGGTTGCCATACCGAGTAATGCGACCAACCACATCCAGAAAATGGCGCCCGGACCACCGGCTTGCACGGCTGTGGCAACCCCCACGATATTCCCCGTGCCGATAGTGGCGGCGAGGGCAGTACACAAGGCGGCGAAAGAGGACACATCTCCTTTTTGCTGAAGACCGGAATCTCGCTTGAATAAATAACGCAATGCGCGCGGTAACTGTGTGATTTGAATGAAACCCAGCCGCAGCGTTAAATATAATCCCGTGCCGGCTAATAAAATAAGGAGGGGTGGCCCCCACACGAAAGTGTTGATTGCAGATAAAACGTCTTCTAATGACATTTGAAATTCCTCGTAAATAACCTGATTACAAGGAGGCGAAAAGAATTTTGCGGATAGATAAAATAGAAAATAACACAATGAAATTGCGTTATACCAACCGAAATCTTCTGCCCCTGTCCTTTTGCCTGAGCGTTTGAAAAGCCTTTTTTATGGCTTCTTTGCGCCTTCGGCGTCCGTGAGTGCTAAATGTTGCACACGGATCTCTCCAAGGGTTCGTCCAGTAACAGTCCCTGCCATCGCGCCTGAAAGATTTTACCTCGTCGGCGTGGGGTCAATTCCCCGCTCTCCAGCTACCTTCATCCGAACACTTTATGTTTGCACATAAAGTGCGGTGAATTTTATCAAGATAATGTCAAAATCTCAATCTTACGGGTTATCCTGCTGCCATTTTTTCGCAATATAACTGCAGCTTGGCACTAATTTCAGTTGATTTTCTTGAATAAAAGCGACCAACGCTTGATATAACTCATCCGCCACACCTTGTCCGCGCAAGGTTTCGGACACATAAGTATGATTGGCATTAATCGTTTTTTCATCGACAAAATAATAGGTTAGCTCCGCAACGCGTTGTTGTTGATCATCTAAAATAAAAAAGGCGCCTTGCGCGTGATTTTCTTCATGTTGAATTTGCATTAGTGTTTCACCCAATCACTGTCTTCATTGAATAAACCGTTTTCGGCAAAATCGGCGGTATCACAAGGAATTGCTTTTTCTTCCGCCGCCCATTCGCCCAAATCAATTAACTGGCAACGTTTGCTGCAAAATGGCCGGTAGAGGCTTTGTTCCGACCATTCAACTTGTTTATGACAAATCGGGCAAGGCACGCTAAAGGTTTCGTTAGTCATTAAATTTCTCCGAAAGTTGTAAATAATGATGGTGCAAGTCTAACACTTTTTGCTTTAACTGCGGCAGGCTTTCGCTTAAATCTGCATCGTTATTGATGACATCATCGGCGTGTTGTAGGCGTTCTGAGCGGCTGACTTGCGATTGCATGATATTTTTGATTAACGCTAATTGATTGTTATCGCGTTGACTTGCCCGTGTCAGTTGGGTTTGTTCGCTCACATCCACTACCAACACCCGTTGGCAAAGTGCGGTCAGTTTATTTTCTATTAATAGAGGCACCATAAAAATGCAATAAGGCGCACGTTGTTGTGCCAGCTGGTTAAGCATTTCGGTGCGAATGGCGGGGTGTAATAATTGATTCAGCCATTGCTTTTCGGTTTCGTGATTAAACACCTTTTCCCGCAAGGCGGCGCGATTGAGTTCGCCGTTTTCTAACAGCATTTCCGTGCCAAAGTGTGCAACGATTTGTTGTAACAAAGGCGAGCCTTTTTCTACTACCTGACGCGCCACGATATCGGCGTCAATAACCGGTACACCAAGTTCGGCGAATAATTTGGCGATGGTGCTTTTGCCGCTACCGATTCCCCCTGTGAGACCTACCACATAAGTCATGTTGATTTCCTGAAAAGCCTATTGAGAATGTGTAGATCATAAGGCCATGGCTTCAATTAAGCAACCGACACAGTACGCCGGACAAGGAAAGAAACGGGCCGAAAGGAATGGTCGTTAAGTGGCGTTTGCTTAGCTTGCTGTAAAGCGCATAAACCAAGCCCGAAAGGCAGGCAAATAATAAAAAGGCGGGTAATTGCTCATAAGAGAAAAACGAGCCTAATCCCAAGGCGAGCCAGCAATCGCCACGCCCGAAAGCTTCTTGTTTGTAATACCCTTTGGCGCCGTAGTAGATAAGAGAAAAAACACCGAAAAAAACGACCGCACTTTGCAGGCTTTGTTCCAGTGTAAGGGGCGTAATTTGCCAATAGGCTGCGCCTAATCCGAGGGCAAACAGGTTTTGGCATAGGGCGGGAGAAATTAAGCGGTAATACCCATCCACCACCGAGATGGCGAATAATAAACTACAAAAACACGCCCAACATATTGCCGTGAAGATATCTTCGTTTAGCCAATAGCAAAGGGCAAATAACAAGGCGAAAAAGAGGCAGTAATAAGGTTGGGAAATCTTGCTTTTCATGGGCGTCAATATGGATTTCTCCGGCGCAAAGTGCGGTGGGTTTTTTGGGTAAATTTCAATATAGACGGCATGAATTTCTTGGCTTAAACGGAAGGCGAAGCGATGCACATAGCCATAAATCAGGCGTCCTATAAACCAACCTGTAAAGACAAATGCAACGCCTATCATTGCACCAACGCGCCCATATTGAAAATCGGCAAATACATTCCGAGCATAATTAAGCCGATAAGCCCACCGATAATGACCATCAACAACGGCTCCAGCATTTGTGACAGCAGATCGATCTGATAGTCCAATTGTTGCTGATGATCGTTGGCGATAAATTGCAACATTTTGGGGAGCTGACCACTTTGTTCGCCCACTTGTAGCATTTGTTGTGCTGCCAACGGAAAAATATGACCGCTCACACTGGCGGAGAAGGCATAACCTTGTTGTAGCCAGTGTAAAATGGATTGCACTTCTTCGATTAACAGCCAATCGCCTTGTACGTTTGGCGATCTTTGCCAACTTGGATTTTGCGGTAAAAACGACTGCAAAGCCTGATTCAGCGGCACGCCCGCCTGTAACATTAAAAATAAACTGCGGCTAAATCCCACCAAACGGGAAAGTTGCACGATGCGATTCAGTACAGGCATGGCATTAATTAATCGAATTTTTTGCCGATTAAACCAAGGGGAGTGTTTCAGGCGGGCGCGGATAAATAGGGTAGTCAATGTCATACAAATCAACAGATGCAGCCAATAATCCTGTAATCCTTGCGACAGTGTGAGTAGCACCTGTGTGAAAGTCGGGAGTTGCGCGCTACTGTTGTCATACATCTCGGCGAATTGCGGCACGATAAAAAGCAGTAAAAGTGCGGTTAAAATCAGCGATATGCCAAGCACTAATACCGGGTAAAGCAGAATTTTTCGAATCTTGCGTTGCAACGCCAATGCCTGCTGTTTGTGTTGCGCGATTTCATGGCATACGGTGGGTAACTTGCCCGTCATTTCACCGACTTTAATTAATTGGCGATCTTGATAGGTCAAATATTGATTTTGTTTTTCTACGCTTTGTTTTTCTAAGGCTTGGGAAAAAGCCAAACCGCTTTCAATATCCTTTAAAAGTTGGCGCAACCACGCGTTTAGCGCAATATTGGTGCAATGTTGTAACAAAATTTGCAGACTATTTTTTAACGGAACCGCCGCTTGTAACAAGGTCGCCAACTGAGAAAGCAACGCGCAGACTTCGGCGTTTTTAGGCTTGCTGTTTAATTGCCAATTTTGTTGCAGTTTAATGTGTTGTAAACCGCGTGACATCAGCTGTTGTTGTGCTATCACGGCGCTTTCCGCCACGATAGTGCCTTTCTGCTTTTGCTGTAAGCGGTTGATTCCACGCCATTTGAATAATTTCAATTTACGCATTCGGTTGACCCAATACTCGTTGCACTTCTGCTAAATCCGTCACTTTCGACGTCACTTTTTCTAAGGCGCTGGCATATAAATTCTGAAAATCTAATTGATAACCTTGGGTTTGTGACACATCAGGCTGAAGGAATTGATAAACACCGATTCGACCTTTATAGCCTTGATGACAATCGCAAAAACGCGTGGCATTTCCACTGCACTTTGGGCATCGTTTACGCACTAAGCGTTGGGCGATCACCAGTAATAAACTGCTGTCGATTTCGTGTTGTTGAATGCCAAGTTGTTGTAAACGTGAGATAGCCGAAGGGGCATCATTGGTATGTAGCGTCGATAATACCAAATGCCCGGTTTGCGCCGCCCGTAAAGCCATGGCGGCACTTTCTTCGTCACGAATTTCACCCAACATAATAATGTCGGGATCTTGACGCAAAAAAGTGCGTAACAACCGACTGAAATCCAAGCCGATTTGAGGATTCACTTGAGTTTGGATAATGCCCGGTAATTGAATTTCAATGGGATCTTCTGCCGTCATAATATGCTTGTCGGGGGTATTGAGCCATTGTAATGCCGTATATAACGAAATACTTTTGCCACTTCCCGTGGGGCCGGTGACTAAAATCAACCCTTGCGGTTGGCTGAGTGCATGGCGAAATGTGTGTTGCTGTTGTTCCGTCATACCCAGTTCGCTAAAGGCCAGTTGCACGGGGCGGTTTTGTTGTAAACGCAAGACGGCTTTTTCGCCAAAATGCGTCGCAAGTGTGGATAAGCGAAAATCCAAAATATCGGAAAATGTCGTTTTAAACTGAAACCGTCCGTCTTGCGGCAGGCGGGTTTCACTGATGTCCAATTTTGCCAGTAATTTCAGACGGGAAATCAGTCGGTTGGCGAGTGTCTGCGTAATGGTGTTTTGTACTTGTAATACGCCGTCAATACGAAAACGGACTTGTAAAACATTCGCTTGCGGTTCTAAATGAATATCGGAGGCCTTTTTTGTTGTGGCGTTTTCAAAAATTTGGTTAAGCAACTGAATCGTCGGTTCATCGGAGAATTGTTCTTGTTGTTCCTGCGGTGTGACAGAATACAAGAGCGGTTGATTTTCATCGAGTTTTTCTTGATGTGGCACTAAATCCTGCAAGGCCTTTTTTAACACGGCAGGTTCAATGAGTACCGGCTCGATATTTTTCCCCGTTAAAAAGGAAAACGCTTCACAAGCGGCAAGGTTGGTTAAGGAATCCAACCCTAGCCATAATTTTTGTGGTTCTTCTTTTAATGGTAGCGCCAAATAACGCAAAAGGACGGTTTGCTGCTGTTGGTTTTGTTGCCATAACTCGGGCGTAATCGTAAATAGCTCGCCTTGTTGGCTACGGATTGTATAGGAAGATTCCACCAAATGCTGCATCAAGCCACCGCCCTGTGATTATGAACAAAAACCTGCCGGGAAGATGTCAGCGTTAGTGCCACAAGAGGCTGTCCATGTAACGCCATTTGAGGTGCCGCCGGATGCCGTTAAGGTATAAGTAACATTGTCTAATGTGCTTTTTCCGGTTACCGTGATGGCGCCGTTTTTAACCGAAGTGGATTGGACATATTTTTGTGTGGCATTCGTTATGTCGGGTTGAATGCCATTTTGCCCACCACTACAACCTTCTGTTTTGCCGGTGTTATAAATGCACAACTCCACTTCAGCACGAAGCGGCGCAGAGGCTTGCAACAGTTCGGAAACTGCCGCTTTTTTGGTGTAATTTTGATAAGATGGAATAGCGATGGTGGCTAAAATAGCCACGATCGCAATGACGATCATTAATTCAATTAATGTAAATCCTTTTTTAACGGATTTCATAGAGAGAAATGCGGACTGACTTTTCATAAAACCTACCTTTGTAAAATAAAACTTGGGATTATTTTGTCTTGGTATTTTGTGATAAAGGAAGAAACACAGCGAAAGTTGACCGCACTTTTGTGGGATCCTGATCGCAGAAATAAGATTCGTATGACAGAAAAAACACTCAAAATTGATAAAGGCTGGTTGACCAATACGCGCAAAGTAATATCCCCCCATTTTGATCTGCGTCCTGATCCGCAAGATATTTCTTTATTGATTATTCATTACATCAGCCTGCCGCCGGAGCAGTTTGGCGGCAGTGATATTGATGATTTTTTTCAAGGCAAATTGGATCCTCATCGTCATCCTTATTTTGCCGAGATCAGCGCACTTCGAGTGTCGGCACATTGCTTGATTAATCGGGCAGGCGAGATAACCCAGTATGTGAATTTTCATGATCGTGCTTGGCACGCGGGCGTTTCCTGTTTTGAGGGACGGGAGAAATGTAATGATTTTGCCATCGGGATTGAATTGGAAGGAAGCAATGAGCAGCCGTTTACCACGCAACAATACGCGTCTTTACAGCGTTTAACACTGGAGATTATGCGGGTTTATCCGTTAATTACCAAAGAACGTATTGTCGGCCATTGTGATGTCTCGCCGGGGCGGAAAATCGATCCCGGTCAGTATTTTGATTGGGCGCGATATTTACAGGCTCTTTAGTCTTACACAAAATTAGTATTGAACAATAAATAGACAGCAAAAAATGGCATTGATGTGGCATTTGTGAATAGAGGTTGGCTTGTTGTTAATTTATTGATAAATAAAGATAAATTTAAAAATTTTTAAAGTGTAACTTCGGTTTTGAAATGTTATTTCGAGTTATTCCTTGGTGAAAACACAATTTTATCCACAGAAATACTGAATAACTCACAGGTGGCTGAATCACTGGCTGAACTTGGTGAAAATATGGGGGAACAGGGGAATTTTTTCGGTAGCATTGACGAAAACAGCAACGTGAATAGCGCCATGAGCGCGTCATCCCATTGGACGCTAAAAATTTAATTCACAGCGACTATGACTAGGCAAAATCTGAGATCAGCAAAATTTAAAAGCAGATTCTTTCCTGTTTTCACCAAGTTATCCACAAGGTTATTCAAGATGCAAAGCGGAATGTCGAACCGAAGTGAAAAAAATCAAGGAATTTTTGACCGCACTTTATAACTTTTGAATCTATGGCATAGCCTTTATTTCTTTTTTAATGCTTGCACTCTCCTGTAGTATGTCAAAGGTGACATTATGTGATTTATGTAAGGAGTTTATTATGTCAGCATTTCCTATCCATACGATTGAAAGCGCACCGGAAGCCGCGAAAGAGGCGTTAAAAGCCGTACAAAATGCCAATGGATTCATTCCGAATTTAATTGGCGTATTAGCCAATGCGCCGACGGCATTAGAAACCTATCGCACAGTGGGTGCGATTAATGGTCGTAATAGTTTAACGGCGGCAGAACGTGAAGTGGTTCAAATCACGGCAGCGGTGGTGAATGGCTGCGGCTTTTGCGTTGCTGGGCACACTAAAATTGCGTTGAAAGTGTTGAAACTTGAAGAGACACTGGTGAACCAAATTCGCGCCACAGCACGCATTGAACAAGACGATAAGCTTGATGCACTGGCGCGTTTTACCTTGGCGGTGATTTTACAAAAAGCAAAACTCACAGACGCGCAACAACAAGCATTTTATGCGGCAGGTTATACGCAAGAAAATGCCATTGATGTCGTGTTAGGGGTAAGTCTGGCAACATTGTGTAACTATGTGAATAACCTTGCGGATACGCCAATTAATCCGGAATTACAAGCCTTTGCGTAATTTTCTCCCTGCTAATGTGAGGGCAATCGGATGATTTGCCGTTAACCTTCCTTCGGTTTATTTTTATTTAAAGACTAAGCACTGTACTGCATTGTGCTTAGTCTTTTTTATTTTGTTTTCTCAGGCACTGAAATGAAATTGAAGCTATAATAGCGGTGAAAATAAACAAGGAATTTTTATGCGTTTAGATAAATTTTTAGCGGAAACAACCGGTTTAACCCGTTCACAGGCAGCAAAAGTATTACGCCAAAGTGCGGTCACCGTTAACGGTAAAATTGAAAAGAGCGGGGCGGCGAAAGTGAGCCCTGATGATGAAGTTTGTTATGATGGTGAGCGTTTAACTTGGGTGGAAAATGGGCAATACATTATGTTGCACAAACCACAAGGTTACATTTGCTCCCATGAAGATGGCGATCATCCGACGATTTATCAATTTTTTGATTATCCGTTATCTACCCGTTTGCACAGTGCCGGGCGGTTGGATGTGGATACCACAGGCTTGGTGTTACTGACGGATGACGGTCAGTGGTCGCACCGAATTACTTCACCCAAATTTCATTGCGAGAAGACGTATTTGGTCACCTTGGCCGATCCTGTTGAAGCAAATTATGTGCGGGCTTGTGCTGATGGCATTTTATTGCGTGGGGAAAAAGCCCTGACGAAGCCGGCTAAACTTGAAATCTTAGATGATTACAACGTGAATTTAACCCTGAGCGAAGGGCGTTATCATCAAGTAAAACGGATGTTTGCTGCATTAGGCAATAAAGTTATCGCATTACATCGTTGGAAGATCGGTGATGTGATGTTAGATGAACATTTGGCAGAAGGCGAATTTCGTCCTCTAACAGAGGAAGAAATCGCATACTTAGGTGGAGAATCCTAGTTTGAGTTCAAATAAAACAGTCAAAACGAATTTTATTTTTGTGGTGGCGTTGGGTATTTTGTCCATGTTGCCGCCATTGGGTGTGGATATGTACCTGCCGGCGTTTTTGAATATTGCGCAGGATTTACAGGTCACAAACGATCAGGTGCAACATACACTAACCGCTTTTGCGTATGGTTTGGCACTGGGGCAATTATTCTGGGGGCCGTTCGGTGACAGTTTCGGACGCAAGCCAATTATTTTGTTAGGCGTAACGGTTTCTGCGATAGCGGCATTGATTTTAACGCAAATCCATTCTATCGGAAATTTCACCGCACTTCGTTTTGTTCAGGGCTTTTTTGGTGCGGCGCCGGTGGTATTGGTGGGCGCATTGTTGCGTGATTTGTTTGACAAGAATGCACTTTCCAAAATGATGTCGACAATTACGCTGGTGTTTATGATTGCGCCGTTGATTGCACCGGTTGTCGGCGGTTATATTGTCTATTTTTTCCATTGGCACGCCATTTTTTATGTGACTGCTTTCATGGGACTATTGAGTATTTTGCTGGTCTTTTTTGTGGTGCCGGAAACGCATCATAAAGAAAATCGGATTCCGTTACGCTTGAATATTATTGCCCGTAATTTTATGGCGTTATGGAAACAAAAACCGGTGTTAGGTTATATGTTCTCAACGTCCTTTGCCTTTGCCGGCTTATTTGCGTTTTTAACGGCAGGATCGATTGTGTATATCGGGATTTACGGCATCAAGCCTGAAAATTTCGGCTATTTCTTTATGTTGAACATTGGCGTGATGACCTTTAGTTCATTCTTAAATGGGCGTTTAGTGGCTAAATGGGGGGCAGAGACCATGTTCCGTTTGGGGCTTGGGATACAAGGTTTGGCGGGCATCTGGTTGTTGCTTGTGGCGTTATTAGATTTAGGTTTTTGGTCAATGGCGCTGGGCGTAGCAGTGTTTGTGGGACAAAATCCATTGATTTCCTCTAATGCGATGGCCTCTATTTTAGAAAAGTTCCCCAATTCGGCAGGATCGGCGAATTCTATGGTCGGGAGCGTACGGTTTGGCATTGGCGCCTGCATGGGATCTTTGGTGTCTTTATTGCCGACCAATTCGGCGGCGCCAATGTTATTCGCCATGGTGCTTTGTTCTGTGATTGCGGTCGTTTGCTACGTTACGTTAACGGTTAAACATCGGGAATAACCCACGAATTAACTCAGTTATATCAAGGGTTTCGCACATTATGAGAGGTATTCGTATTTGTAACAAAGCACGAAATTTGTTCTAAGTCAAAAAGTGGTTAAACTACCTCTAAATGGTTATGTGATTTAACCTGCGATTTTATTTCCTTATGATAGAATGCCCCGCAAAAATAAGTCTGTGAAACAATCTGTTATGGTCAATCAATTAATTCTTGAGAATCTCGCTTGCCAACGGGGAGATAAAGTCCTTTTTCATCGCGTGAATTTACACATTCAGGCAGGTGATTTTGTGCAAATTGAAGGGCACAACGGTATTGGGAAAACCAGTTTGTTACGCATTATTGCCGGGCTTGCCTCTCCTCTAGAAGGTGAAGTGCGGTGGAATTCTGACGCAATTGCTAAACAGCGTGAAGCTTTTCATTCTGATTTGTTGTATTTAGGACATCAGAGTGGCATTAAACCGGAATTGAATGCGTGGGAGAATTTGCGTTTTTATCAACAAATTACCTCTTGTCGCCAAGGTGATGAAATACTGTGGGATGTGTTGCAAACAGTGGGACTACTGGGGCGTGAAGACATTCCTGCGGCACAGCTTTCAGCCGGGCAGCAAAAACGCATTGCATTGGCGCGTTTGTGGTTATCAGAAGCACCGTTATGGATTTTAGATGAGCCATTTAATGCGATCGATAAAAAAGGCGTGGCGGTGTTGACCGCACTTTTTGAACAACACGCGCAAAATGGCGGTATCGTGATCTTAACCAGTCATCAGGAAGTGCCGAGTGCGCATTTGAAAAAAATCAATTTAGAACAGTTTAAGTGTACAGAGTAACGGCATGATCTTTTGGCATATTATTAAACGCGAATTACAAATTGCCATGCGCAAACAGGCGGAGATTCTTAATCCGTTGTGGTTTTTCCTGATTGTAATTACGTTGTTTCCTTTGGTGATCGGACCGGATCCGGAATTATTGTCACGCATCGCACCGGGTGTGGCATGGGTGGCGGCGTTGTTATCCGCGTTGTTGTCCTTTGAACGCCTCTTTCGTGACGATTATATCGACGGTTCTTTAGAGCAGTTAATGCTCACCTCGCAACCTTTGGTTTTAACCGCACTTGCTAAGGTCTTGGCACATTGGTTATTGACAGGTTTGCCGTTAATTTTATTATCGCCTATTGCAGCATTATTGTTGTCATTGGAAAAATCAATTTGGTGGGCGCTAGTTCTGACACTACTATTAGGTACACCGGTATTGAGCTGTCTCGGTGCTATTGGTGTCGCGTTAACAGTCGGTTTGCGTAAAGGCGGTGTGTTACTCAGTTTGTTGGTTGTACCGCTATTTATTCCTGTGCTTATTTTTTCTGCTTCCGTGTTGGATGCCGCAGGATTGAGCCTGCCTTATAACGGACAATTAGCTATTTTAGGTGCCATTTTAGCCGGCGTGATGACATTATCGCCATTCGCTATCGCTGCGGCATTACGCATCAGTTTGGATCAATAGGGGATTATTTATGTGGAAATGGTTACATCCTTATGCAAAACCGGAAACACAATATCATTTATGTGGCAAATTTAGCCCTTTCTTTGCGATTTTAACCGCACTTTTATTAACGGTTGGCATTGTTTGGGGGATTGCATTTGCGCCGGCGGATTATCAACAAGGCAATAGCTTCCGTATTATGTACGTGCATGTACCGATGGCCATTTGGTCTATGGGCGTTTATGGCTCTATGGCGGTGGCGGCATTAGTGGCATTAGTATGGCAGATTAAACAAGCGCAGTTAGCCATGATTGCGATGGCACCGATTGGCGCATTATTTACCCTTTTAGCCTTGATTACCGGTGCAATCTGGGGAAAACCCATGTGGGGAACTTGGTGGGTCTGGGATGCGCGCTTAACTGCCGAATTGATTTTATTTTTCTTATACTTAGGCGTATTAGCGATTTATTCTGCTTTTCAAGATCGTAATGTGGGGGCAAAAGCAGCGAGCGTGTTATGTGTCGTGGGTGTCGTGAATTTGCCAATTATCCATTTCTCGGTGGAATGGTGGAATACCCTGCATCAAGGCGCAAGTATTACGAAATTGGAACGTCCGTCCATTGCGACACCGATGTTGATTCCGCTGATTTTATGTATCTTTGGTTTTTTAACGTTATCTATTTGGCTAACTTTAGTGCGTTATCGTACGGAGCTGTTAAAAGAGGATAGCAAACGTCCTTGGGTTAAGGCATTGGCAGAAAAGAGTTAATTTATTGGGGGGGAGAGTATGTTCTTTCAAAGTTGGAGTGATTTACTTAACATGGGCGGCTACGGATTTTATGTGTGGCTGTCTTATGGATTGAGTGTGTTGCTGATTATGGCATTAGTGATTCAAAGCCTAATGGGGAAAAGTGCGGTGTTAAAATCCGTTAAATATGAACAACAACGTGAAGCACGCTTACAAAAAATGCAGCAAAAAGGAGAAACGTTATGAATCCAAGACGTAAATCCCGCTTGTCTATTCTGATTTTAGTGTTAGCAGGTGTGGCGGTTGCAACAACATTAGTGTTATACGCGTTACGCCAAAATATCGACCTGTTCTATACACCCTCAGAAGTAATTTACGGTAAAAATGATGATGCCGATTTAAAACCGGAAGTAGGGCAGCGTATTCGTGTCGGTGGCATGGTGGTGGCCGGTACGGTAGAACGTGATCCGAAAAGTTTAAAAGTGCGGTTTGATTTAAATGATATTGGCCCATCTATCAGTGTTGAATACGAAGGAATTCTTCCCGATTTGTTCCGTGAAGGGCAGGGCATTGTGGCACAAGGTATCTTAAAAGAACCAACCTTATTGGTTGCCAGCGAAGTATTAGCGAAACATGATGAAAACTATGTGCCGCCAGATTTAGAAAAACAAATGCAAAAAGTCCATAAACCCATGGGGATTTCTGATCTGAAAGGCGAGAGTGAACGTGATCGTCAAGCGAAAGGACAAGAAGGTCGGTAATGATTGCAGAATTAGGAAATTATGCGCTTGCGTTGAGTTTAGCCATCGCGGTGTTGTTAGCGATTTTTCCGTTATGGGGCGCTGAAAAAGGCAATGTGCAGTTTATGGCATTGGCTCGTCCGATGACGTACGGTTTATTTCTCATCTTAAGCGTGTCTTTTGGCGCGCTATTTTATGTGTTCGCCATCAATGATTTCAGCGTGCAATATGTCGTTAACAACTCGAATACGACATTGCCGATTTATTACCGTTTATCCGCGGTATGGGGATCGCATGAAGGTTCCTTGCTGTTGTGGATTTGGTTGTTATCTTTGTGGAGTGCCGCGGTTGCCTTGTTTAGTAAACGTTTACCACAAGAGGCCGTTTCCCGCGTACTGGGCATCATGGGGATTATCAGTATTGGCTTCCTGCTTTTTGTGTTGTTTACCTCCAATCCGTTTACCCGCACATTCCCTGACTTTCCGGTGGACGGCAAAGAGTTAAATCCATTATTACAAGATATCGGTTTAATTTTCCACCCACCATTATTATACATGGGCTATGTTGGGTTTTCCGTGGCATTTGCTTTCTCCATTGCCTCTTTAATGACCGGTAAATTAGATACGGCATGGGCACGGTGGTCTCGTCCTTGGACGATGGCAGCTTGGGTGTTCTTAACTCTTGGTATCGTGCTTGGTTCTTGGTGGGCGTATTACGAATTAGGCTGGGGCGGCTGGTGGTTCTGGGATCCGGTAGAAAATGCCTCTTTCATGCCGTGGTTAGCGGGGACAGCACTCTTGCATTCTTTGGCGGTTACGGAAAAACGCGGATCCTTTAAAGCATGGACGGTATTGCTGGCGATTTTAGCCTTCTCTTTATGTTTGCTTGGCACGTTCTTGGTGCGTTCCGGCATTTTGGTCTCTGTTCACGCCTTTGCCTCTGATCCGACGCGTGGGTTATATGTATTGGCTTATTTAATCGTGGTGATTGGTGGCTCACTAACCTTATATGCTTACAAAGGAAGTCAAATTCGTTCACGTGACAATGCAGAGCGTTACTCCCGTGAAAGCTTGTTGTTGTTAAATAATATTTTATTAATGACCGCACTTTGTGTCGTGTTGTTGGGCACTTTGTTGCCACTTGTACACAAACAGTTAGGCTTAGGGTCAATTTCTATTGGTGCGCCGTTCTTTGATCAAATGTTCCTGATTATTATGACGCCGTTTGCCTTGTTACTCGGCATTGGGCCTTTGGTGAAATGGCGCCGCGACCAATTCTCCGCCATTCGCACGCCGGTGATTGCCAGTGTGATTATCATGCTTATTGCCGGGTTTGCCTTGCCGTATTTATTACAAGATAAGCTTACGGTCAGCGCCGTGCTCGGCACCATGATGACAGTCATTATCGTGCTGTTAAGTCTCTATGAAATGCATCAACGGGCAACGTATCGTGATACTTTCTGGCGTGGTATTACCAAGTTATCTCGCTCACACTGGGGCATGATTTTGGCACACTTGGGTGTCGCCATGACGGTTTGGGGGATTGCGTTTAGCCAAAATTACAGCATTGAACGTGATGTTCGTATGAATGTCGGTGATACGGTACAAATCGCCGGTTACGATTTCACTTTTAAAGGGATCAGCGATGCCAATGGCCCAAACTATGTGGGCGGAAAAGCACAAATTGATATTAGCCGTGATGGAAAACACGAAACCACACTTTATGCGGAAAAACGGCTTTATACGGTCAGTAAAATGCCGATGACCGAAGCGGCGATCGATTGGGGCTTTAGTCGCGATTTATATGCCGCGTTAGGTGAAAAATTAGACAATAATGCTTGGGCGCTACGTTTATATTACAAACCGTTTATTCGCTGGATTTGGCTCGGCGGATTGTTTATGGCGCTAGGTGGTGTATTGTGTATGTTCGACCGTCGCTATCGGTTTAGTCAGATTTTAGCTAAAGACAATGTGCAATAAATCTGAATTGAAATAGTAGAGTATTGTTAATGAATAAGAAATTATATTTACCTTTAATTATTTTTCTTGCTTTGGTGGCGGCGTTTTTGGTGCAACTGCAACGCAATGCACAAGGGGATGATCCGAAAGCTTTAGAGTCAGCGTTAGTCGGGAAAGCGGTGCCGGCAAAAACCTTGCAGGATTTATTTGCCGCAGATAAAAGCTATGACGAATCGCTGTTCAAACAAGGCAAACCGCTTTTGTTAAATGTGTGGGCAACGTGGTGTCCGACCTGTTATGCAGAGCATCAGTACTTGAATCAGCTCGCAAAACAGGGGGTGCCGATTATCGGTCTCGATTATAAAGACAGCAGTGCGAAAGCAATAAAATGGCTCAATGATTTAGGCAATCCGTATCAAGTGGTATTGAAAGATGAAAAAGGATCTTTTGCCTTAGATCTCGGTGTGTACGGCGCACCGGAAACCTTCATTGTCGATGGCAATGGCGTGATTCATTATCGCTATGCCGGTGATGTGAATGAAAAAGTTTGGCAGGAAACGTTACTGCCGATTTATCAAAAATTAGGCGGAGGGAAGGAGTGATGAGAAAAACACTTTTATTTTCTACCGCACTTTTCTTTAGTGTAACGGCATTTGGTGCCATCGATGCACTGAATTTCAGTTCGTCACAGCAAGAAGATGACTATCATTCTTTAACCCAAGAATTGCGTTGTCCACAATGTCAAAATAATAATATTGCCGATTCTAATGCGACTATTGCAGTTGATATGCGTGGTAAAGTTTTTGAGTTGTTACAAGAAGGCAAATCCAGAGAAGAGGTGGTGAAGTACATGGTGGATCGCTACGGTAATTTTGTGACTTATGATCCACCACTTACGCCGGCAACCGTGGTTCTTTGGGGCGCACCGATTATCTTAATTTTGTTTGGCGTATTGTTTGTTTTTCGTCGTAAACAGTCACAAACGCTTTCCGTGGCAACAAAATGCGAGACTGCCACGACAACCGCTTTAAATGAAGAGGAGCAACAGCGCTTAAATGAGCTATTAAACAAGGAGAATAACAAATGACGTTATGGTTAAGCATTCTTGCACTAACGCTGATCGCTGCCTTGGTTTGTTTCTTTCCACTCTTGAAAAAAAGCATACAAAAACCATCAGTACAACGCGATACGTTAAATAAAGCCTTTTATTTTGAACGTTTAAAAGAAATTGAACGTGATGAAAAACAAGGGCTGTTGGAAAATACCGAACAGCTTAAAGTGGAATTGCAACAAGCTTTATTAGAAGATATTCCGCAACACGCCTCTAATAAACTAGAGGAGGGCAAAAATTACGGTAAATTGTGGTTTATTTCCTGTGTCTTAGCCTTGGGTATTATTGCGGTTTCTGCCTATTTCTCAGTGGGAGCTTGGCAGACAGAAATTATGTTAGAGAAATCTGTTGAAAAGTTACCGCACTTTTTTGAACGAATGAAAACGGAAGAAACGAACCCATTAAGTGAAAGTGAAATGCAACAGTTTGCCACGGCATTACGTTTGGATTTACAAAAAGATCCGACGAATGCAAAAAACTGGTGGCTACTTGGACAAATTGGTTTGAATTTGGATAAACCGCAAATGTCCTTAGATAGTTTTGCGCGTGCCAATAAATTAGATCCGAAAAATAATTTATATAAGCTGGCTTATGCACGTATTTTAATGTTCTCTGAAGATCCGACAGATAAATTAAAAGGAAACAATTTACTGCGTGAAGTGATTCGTGAAGATCATACGAACATCGATGCGTTAAGTTTATTGGCGTTCAGTTATTTTGAAACGGAAGATTATAAAATGGCGATTGTGACTTGGGCGATGATGTTAAAATTGTTGCCAAAAGACGATCAGCGTGTTTCCATTATTGAACGCAGCATTCGTTCTGCGCGTGACGCGCTAGATGCGCAAGAGCAGGAAAAACATCAACAAATGATGCCGGCACAAACGCCGACAGAAACACCAAAAAATTGAGGTAATGTGATGAAAAACGTGATTTTAATCGTAGGTGCAAGTGTGCTTTTAGCTGCTTGTTCTTCTTCCTCTTCTCAAGGGAATGCGCCTTTGGATACACAAGCGGTTGCCGATTACCAAGCAAAGGTTTACAGCGGTAATACCGTTCCGGCACAATATAAAGTAAAGGCGGAAAAACCGGCAGAGAATGTTTTAAATGCCAGTGATAATGCGCCAAAACAGGTGATTTATCGCGAGCGCCACCCATCGATTATGGTGATGCCGTCAGTGGGGTATTATCACGGTTGGTAGTTTCAACATAAAACGCGGTTATTTTTCACCGCACTTGCTTTAAAGAAGAGCGAAGTTTCTTGCAGGAGCTTCGCTTTTTTTAGGCGCCAATCTCTCTCTAATTGCTCTCGGTAAAGAGGCACTCACCGTATTTCAATCCATCACTCTTAAGTGGTAAAAGCCACAAAATAATCAGTTGAATTTAAAAAATTGATCAAAAACAAGAAAATGCTAAATATCCATAGAAAAAACATGTGCATTTGGTTATGTTAGCGACGATTTAAAGTCTTTATGTCTTCTATCATATTGTTATTAATGATAAAAATTCTCATTACTAACAAATGATAATAGATATTTTATCACCTTCTATTAACGCTAATAGAAGCCATATTTATAACCTTATTGGAGTGATTATCGTGAACGCATTGAGAAAAAGCTTACTCGTAGCAGCTTCTTTCGCAGCTTTCGGCGTATGTAATTCGGCGATGGCGGAATTGGTGTATAAACCGGTTGAGCAGCCGGTTGAAGCGCCTAACCCAAATCTAAAAATTGAAGCGGTGAATGAAAAATTTGCTGAGAAGTACCCTAAACAATTTGAATCTTGGAAAGCTACTGAAAAAGGTGACAAAATCATCTATGCAGATGAACAAGATCCACGTTTAATCGTGTTATGGGGCGGTTATGCTTTCGCCAAAGAATATAATGCACCTCGTGGTCACGTTTATGCTGTGAAAGATGTGCGTGATATTTTACGTACCGGTGCGCCAAAAACCGCAAATGACGGTCCACAACCTATGGCGTGTTGGACTTGTAAAGGTCCAGATGTGCCACGTTTAATCGCAGAATGGGGTGAAGATGGTTACTTTAGTGGTAAATGGGCAAAAGGTGGTGCTGAAGTTGTGAACTCTATCGGTTGTGCCGACTGTCACGACACAACGTCCAAAGATTTTGCAGAAGGTAAACCGGCATTACGTATTGCGCGTCCACACGTACTTCGTGCGTTGGATCACCTAAATAATGCGCTTCAAGCCAAAGCGAAAGCCGCAGGCAAAGAGCAAGCCGATTTAAGTTTCAATACAGCAGCACGTACTGAAAAACGCGCTGAAATTTGTGCTAACTGTCACGTTGAATACTATTTCGCAGGCGATCTAAAACAAGTGACCTTCCCATGGGATAACGGTCAAACTGTGGATGATATCGAAAAATACTACGATGACATCGGTTTCAGTGACTGGACTCACTCTCTTTCTAAAGCACCAATGTTAAAAGCACAACACCCTGACTTTGAAATTTGGTCTTTAGGTATGCACGGTAAAAACGGCGTAACTTGTATCGACTGTCACATGCCTAAAGTACAAGGTAAAGACGGTAAAGTTTACACCGATCACCAAATCCAAAATCCATTTGATGCCTTTGATACCACTTGTGCGAACTGCCACGATCAAAGCAAAGAAAAACTTAAAGACATCGTTGCTTCACGTAAAAAAGAAGTGAAAGACATCATGGGTCGTTTAGAAGATCAAGTTGTTCGTGCTCACTTTGAAGCGAAAGCCGCATGGGATGCCGGCGCAACAAAAGAAGAAATGGAACCGGTTTTAATGGATATCCGTCACGCTCAATGGCGTTGGGACTACTCTGCAGCAAGCCATGGTGGCCACATGCACGCACCTGATGTAATGCTTCGCGTATTAGGTTCTGGTTTAGACAAAGCAGCTGATGCTCGTGCTAAACTTGCAGCAATCTTAGCTAAACATGGCGTGAAAACTCCGGTTGAAGTACCAGATATTTCTACAGCTGACAAAGCATGGAAAGTAATGGGTATTGATATCGAGAAAGAACGTAAAGCGAAAAAAGAATTCTTAGAAACTGTTGTACCTCAATGGGTAAAAGAAGCGAAATCCAATGGCAAATTAGCTGAAGATACCGCAACAAAACAATAAAAAAAGAACCGCACTTTGTAACTAAAGTGCCGAAGTGCGGTCATTTTTAACCCTATATTTGAGGTAATCAGAATGAATTTAACGTCTCTATTCCGCAAACCGGCAAAAGCCCTTGCATTGCTTGCAGTATTGGTCGCCGCACCAATGCTTGCACAAGCAGAAGGTCAGCCGTCTGCAGCGGACAAGTTTACTTACGAACCGCAATTGGATAATCAACGCGATCCAAACCAATATTGTGCTAAATGCCATAAATTCGACAAAGTCGATAAAAATCAAACCTTGGATCAATCCGGTGGTGAATTACACTTCGGTAAGTTTCATGGTGCGCACTTAAATCAGAAAAATCCGAATAACGGTAAACCGATTAATTGTGTGAACTGTCATGGCAATATTTCTGAAGATCACCGTCGTGGTGCAAAAGACGTGATGCGTTTTGACGGCGATATTTTCGGTGAGAAAAAACCGATGTATAGCGCACAAGAACAAAACCAAGTCTGTTTCTCTTGTCACCAACCGGACAAACTTCGTGAAAAACTTTGGGCGCATGATGTTCATGCAATGAAATTGCCTTGTGCAAGTTGCCACACATTACACCCGAAAGATGATGCGATGAAAGGTATTCAACCGAAAAATCGTGTGAAACTTTGTGTAGATTGCCACGGCGAACAACAAAAACGCAAAGCGGCAAAAGAAGCACAATCACAAACGCAATCAACCGAACAAAAGGATAAACAATGACAACTTGCTCACGCCGAAACTTTGTTTCCGGCATGGGGGCGTTGATCCTTATGACGGGAACATCAGTGACCTCTTTAGCGAAAGAGGAAAAGGCGGATAAACCGAAACGCTACGCGATGGTGCACGATGAAACCGCGTGCATTGGCTGTACTGCGTGTATGGATGCTTGTCGTGAAACTAACCACGTGCCTGAAGGCGTTTCACGTTTGGAAATCCTACGTAGCGAACCTTATGGGGAATTCCCGAATCAAGAGTACGAGTTTTTCCGTCAATCTTGCCAACATTGTACGAATGCACCTTGTGTGGCAGTTTGTCCAACCGGGGCATCATTCATCGATCCTGAAACCGGTATCGTGGATGTGAATAAAGATCTTTGCGTCGGTTGCCAATATTGCATTGCCGTCTGTCCATATCGCGTACGTTTCATTCATCCGGTACACCGTACTGCAGATAAATGTAACTTCTGTCGTGATACCAATTTGGCACAGGGTAAACAACCGGCTTGTGTTGAAGCCTGTCCAACCAAAGCATTAACCTTTGGGGATATGAATGATCCGACAAGCTCAGTGGCACGCAAGGTGAAACAAAGTCCTGTTTACCGCACGAAAGTGGAATTAGGTACACAACCGAATCTTTACCATATTCCATTCCAACACGGAGAACCAAGAAGATGACATTAGATTATCCTGTTCCGTTTCACACACCTAATTTGGTGTGGGATTCAACAATCGCTATCTACTTGTTCTTACTTGGTATTTCTTCCGGTGCGGTACAATTAGCGATTGCGTATAAACGTAGTAACAAACTTGAAAATCCAAACAAAAACTGGATTATTCGTGCTGCTGCCGTATTGGGGAGTGTGCCGACATTAATCGGTTTAACCTTGTTGATTTTCCACTTGGCGCGTCCTTGGACATTCTGGAAATTGATGTTTAACTATCAATTTAATTCCGTGATGTCTATGGGGGTTATGTTATTCCAAGTGTATATGCTGTTCTTGGTTTGTTGGTGTGTCGTTATCTTCAAAGAAGATATTATGGCATTGATCCAACGTTTTATGCCAAAACTCCGTTTTATCGGTAACATTATCAATGTATTAGAACGCATAACCTCCCCTGTTGAAGTCATTCTCTTCATCTTAGCTGCGGTGCTAGGGGCTTATACCGGCTTCTTACTTTCCGCGTTGATTAGCTATCCGATGTTGAATAACCCTGTTCTACCAGCGTTATTCTTGGCTTCAGGTACCTCTTCAGGTATCGCTGCAACCTTCTTATTTATCCTGATTGCAGGTAAATTAAAAGGTGATAGCCATGAATCACACTTCATTCACAAATTTGAAGTGCCAATTATGGTGACTGAACTTGGTTTATTAATCTGTTTCTTCGTTGGACTCTACTTCGGTGGCGGGCAAAAAGTGGTGGCGTTACATAATGCGTTATCCGGCTTCTGGGGCGCAGTCTTCTGGATTGGGGTATTCTTTATCGGTATCTTAATTCCGTTGATTGCCAATATGTTTGTTAGCGATCGTTTAAAATTCAACAAGAATTTTATCATCCTTGTGTCGATTTTCGACTTGATTGGGGTGTTATGCTTGCGTTACTTTATTCTGTACGCAGGACAGCTTACAACCGCATGATAAGGTTTTTGTTTGTATCAAAAGGCGTAGTAAAATACGCCTTTTTGTTTGGCGTTATTTTCTTTGGCAAATAAAAATAAAAATAAAAATAAAAAAGAAAGACGGCTCAAAGAAGGAAATCTGATTTGTTTTTTCTACGAGTAAAGTGCGGTTAAAATTTTAAACGTTTTTATCTCACTTTCCCCTCTTTAGCAAAGAGGGGAGGGGGAGATTTGGCAGAAGTGATTTCAACCTTATAGGTCGTTCAATATCGTCAAAATCTTCTCCCAACCTCTTCTTTGTTAAAGAAGCGGTATAAAATGCAGGCGAAACCTGAAGTGAGCATCCACAAAACCAACATGACAATCTAAAACACGAGATTATTTTATGATCCCTGAACTAGGCTTTCTTTCTCTTCTTCTTGCTACGATGAGTGCGTTGCTGCTTGCCGTTGTTCCACAACTTGGGCTTTGGCTGCGTAAGCCGGCACTGACCCAATTAGCTTGGGGATTAAGCTATTGCTTCGGCTTATTTACTTTAGTCGCCATTGCCATTTTAGCGTATTCCTTTGCAGTGGATGATTTTACCTTGGAATATGTCGCAGCCCATTCGAATTCTCAATTGCCAACGTTCTTCAAAATTGCGGCGACCTGGGGTGGGCATGAAGGTTCGATGTTGTTCTGGTTATTTTCACTTTCAGTTTGGGTTGTGCTGTTTGCATTATTTAATCGAAAAAATGACCGCACTTTTGTGGCACAGAGCTTGGTGATTTTAGGCTTAATTTGTTTTAGTTTTGCGGTTTTTATCGTCTTTTTCTCCAATCCATATGGACGTATATTTCCGGCACCGTTGGAAGGACGTGATCTGAACCCGATGTTGCAGGATGTAGGATTGATTTTCCATCCTCCGTTGTTATATCTCGGTTATGTTGGCTTTGCGGTGAATTTTGCCCTAAGTGTTACCGCCTTGTTGCATCAACATTTAGAAAGCCAAATTGCCCGCGTGATGCGGGTTTGGGTATTGGTCTCTTGGTTGTTTTTAACCCTAGGTATTGTGCTTGGGGCGTGGTGGGCGTATTACGAGCTAGGTTGGGGCGGCTGGTGGTTCTGGGACCCGGTAGAAAACGCGTCATTAATGCCTTGGTTATTAGGCTTAGCGCTGTTACATAGTTTAATTGTCAGTGAAAAACGGGGCATCTTTAATTATTGGACAACGCTTTTCTCGCTGTTAGCGTTCGCTTTCAGTGTACTCGGCACCTTTATCGTGCGCTCAGGTGCATTGACGTCTGTACATGCTTTCGCCGTCGATAGCCAGCGAGGTACGGCATTGCTTGTGATTTTCTTCCTGTTGACTGTTGGGGCGCTCGGTTTGTTTGCTTTCAAAGCGAATATGCAGCAACAATCTGTGAAATTAACGTTGCTTTCTAAAGAAAGTGCGGTGCTTTTTTTGAATGTTTTATTGAGTATCGCGACCGTCAGCACGTTTCTCGGCACTTTCTATCCCATGTTATTCCAAGCCATGAATTGGGGCTCTATTTCTGTTGGTGCGCCTTACTTCAACAGTATTTTCCTTCCGCTGATTGCGTTGGTGTTAATTGCCATGGTGATTTCGCTCGGCTTGCATTGGGCAAAAGCGGATAAACGTATTTTATTAAACCGTGCCGTGTTATTGTTGCCGTCTTTGTTGCTTTCCTATTTGGCCATTCACCACTTTATGCAAAATGACGGTGCGTTACAGTTTAAATGGACAGCCTATTTCCTACTCACCTTAGCGATTTGGTTGTTATTGGCAACATTATGGCAAAACTGGCGTAAGCTAGGTCTTTCTCACTATGCGATGATTTTTGCACATAGCGGTGTGGCTATTGCAACCATGGGCGCTGTCATGAGCAGTTATTTTGGTAGTGAAATTGGTGTACGTTTATCGCCACAACAAAGCCAACAGCTTGGTGCATTTAATTTTCACTATGAACGATTTTCCAATGAAATTGGCCCGAATTTTACGGCTGAAGTGGCAACGTTTAGCGTGACAGAAAAGGGCAAGCCGTATGCCGAATTGCAGCCGGAACGCCGTTATTATGATGTGCGTACCATGACCATGAGTGAAGTAGGGCTTTCCGGCGGTTTTTGGGGCGATTTATATATTGTTATGGGCGATCCGCTTGGCAAGGGTGAGTTTACGTTCCGACTCCATTACAAACCGTTGATTCGTTGGTTGTGGTTCGGTGGTATATTGATGGCATTGGGTGCATTGTGTTCTGTGCTGACAACGAAGCGAAGAGGAAAGCGTGATGAATAGAAAAGTGATTTTCTTCCTGCCATTAGTATTGTTACTTGGCGTATGTGTTTTGTTGTTGGCGGGATTGAATCAAGATCCGAAAAAAATCGCCTCTGCGTTAATTGATAAACCTGTGCCGGAGTTTTATCAGGCAAATTTATTGGATAATCGTCAAACGCTTAGTCCAAAAGATTTTCCGAAACGCCCATTTTTGATCAATATTTGGGGAAGCTGGTGTGGTTATTGTCAGCAAGAGCACCCATTATTGCTTGAGTTAGCAAAAGAGATTCCTATCGTGGGGGTGGACTATCGCGACAAACCGCAAAATGGCATTGCGATGTTGCAACATATGGGCAATCCTTACACCTTAGTGATTGATGACAGCCGTGGCGAATTGGCGTTAAAACTTGGCGTGGACGGTGCACCGGAAACCTATCTAGTGGATGCTAACGGCATTATTCGTTATCGTCATTCCGGCTTATTAGATCGGGAAACTTGGCAAAAAACTTTCGTGCCTCAACTTAACCAGCTATTACAACCATGAAACGATTTTTCGCGTTAATTTTTTTATTGTTCAGTGTGAATGCCATTGCTGAAATGGTGGATACCTTTGAATTTCATAATCAGGCGGATCGTACCCGTGCCGTAGAATTGGCGAAATCTTTGCGTTGTCCGCAATGTCAAAACCAAAACTTAGTCGAGTCTAATTCACCGATTGCCTACGACTTGCGTATTGAAGTGTATAACATGGTGAATGAAGGCAAAACGAACCAGCAAATTATTGATTCCATGACATCGCGTTTTGGTAACTTCGTCAATTATAAGCCGCCGTTCCAATGGAATACCGCATTGCTTTGGTTATTGCCGATAGGCTTGTTGCTGGCGGCGTTTGGGTTGATTTGGTATTCCAGTCGCAGTTCATCACCGCTTGAAACTGAAAAACAGGCGGAAAATCGACCGCACTTTCAATCCTTAAAAGAGAAAAGTGCGGTCAAATTTGAGCTTAAATCGACGCTCCTGGTTTTCGCTTTATTGCTTGCCATTCCTTTCGCGTATTATTTTTCTTTGGAACGCTTTTCTCGCGTACAGCAAGGTGAGCAGGAACAAATTGCACAACATAATCAGCAACTCGAAACGCCGGAAGAAAATAAAACCGAGGCGATTATCGGCAAAATTCAGGATAAATTGCGCCAAGATCCGAATAGCGCGGAAAACTGGATTAAGCTGGGTGACGCCTATATGCAGAATAACGATTTTGATGGCGCTCTTGTTTGTTATGGCAATGCTGAAAAAATTGATGGTCCTAAGCCGACCACGCAAGGCTTGATGGCGATGGCATTATATCTTCAAGCAAATCAACAGATTACGCCACAGGTACAGCAACTCTTGAATGAAGCCTTGGCTCAAGAGCCGAAGGAAATCTCCGCATTATCTTTGTTGGCGGCAGAAGCCTTCAAAACACGCGATTATTCCACCGCACTTGATTATTGGCAGCAAATTTTGGATTCAGGCAACTCCGCGGTGGATCGTCGCGCCACGATTCAGAAAATGAAAATGGTCGATTTCATGCAGAAGGGAGAGTTGCAGTGAGCCACCATGCCATTGAAACACTGATTATCGGCGCGGGTGCGGCAGGCTTATTTTGTGCAGCGCAATTAGCAAAGTGCGGTGGCAAAGTCAGAATTTTAGATAACGGAAAAAAAGCAGGGCGAAAAATTTTAATGTCCGGCGGGGGTTTTTGTAATTTCACCAATATGGAGCTTTCTTCAGATCGTTATCTCAGCCAAAATCCGCATTTTGTGAAATCTGCCTTAAAACGTTTTACCCAATGGGATTTTATCGGTTTAGTGGCGGAGTATGGCATTCCTTATCACGAAAAAGAGCTTGGTCAGCTGTTTTGCGATAACGGTGCGGAAGATATCGTTAATATGCTACTCGCAGAATGTAAAAAATACGGCGTGGAGATTGCCTTACGACAAAGCATTTCTGCTGTGGCAAAAACGGAAAACGGATTTTCTGTCGTGGCAAACGGCGAAACCTTGCATTGCACTCATTTAGTTGTCGCTACCGGTGGTTTGTCTATGCCGGGCTTGGGTGCAACGCCTTTCGGTTATCAAATTGCCGAGCAATTTGGCATTCAGGTGATTGCGCCTCGGGCAAGTTTAGTGCCTTTTACTTGGCGTGAGTGCGATAAGTTTTATGCCGCGTTATCCGGCATTTCCTTGGATGTCGCTGCGACTAATCAGCACAAAACCTTTACCCATCAAATGCTGTTTACGCATCGCGGTTTATCCGGACCGGCGATTTTGCAAATTTCTAACTATTGGCAACCGGGTGAAAGCATTCATCTTGATTTATTGCCGGGACAAGATATTCGTCATCATTTAATTGAACTTCGCCAATCTTCACCGAAATTACAGTTAAAAACCGTATTAAGCCGTTTATTACCCAAAAAATTGGTGGAATTATGGCTTGCTCAAGGTTTTATACAAGACGAAGCCATTGCCCAGTTAAGCAAAGTGGGGTTAGAAAATTTGGTGAATTTAATTCACCACTGGCAGTTTGTGCCGAATGGTACGGAAGGGTATCGCACTGCAGAAGTGACTATGGGCGGTGTGGATACTCATGACATTTCCTCCAAAACCATGGAAAGCAATCACGTGCAAGGCTTGTATTTTATCGGCGAAGTATTAGATGTTGCCGGCTGGCTCGGCGGTTACAATTTCCAATGGGCATGGAGTTCTGCCTATGCCTGTGCGCAGGCGATTGCGAATAAATAAGCCCGTGTGTATTTTTATTGCTTTTATTTTTTCGTTAATTTTTTGTAAAATTTCAATCCAGATCACAGAATGTATTTTATTTATCAGGCATAATGTATCCCTTAGGACAAGATTGTTCTTTGTTTATTATCATGTTGTTTGTTAGCGTATTTAAATCTTAAGGTGGTATGTATGCAGCATTCTTTAAATGAATGGCTCTCCTCCAGTGCACTAGGTGGGGCAAATCAGTCTTATATTGAGGATCTTTATGAAAGCTATCTTGAAGATCCGAACAGTGTGGATGCCAGTTGGCAGGAAATTTTTAAAACTCTGCCAAAATCCACCGCACTTGAGCAAGCGCATTCAACGGTGCGCGATTATTTCCGCCGTTTAGCGCGAGAGAATCATGGACAGAGCGTGAGCGTGATTGATCCGGAAGCGAGCGCGAAATTAGTCAAAGTTTTACAATTCATTAACGCATACCGTTCTCGTGGTTACATTGAAGCCACTCTTGACCCCCTCAATTATTACCGTTGGAAAACTTCCTCGGTGCCTGAATTAGACTATCACCGACATGGATTAACAGACGCTGATTTGGACGAAAGTTTCAATATCGACTATGCCGTTTATGGCAAGGAAAGCATGAAGCTCCGTGATTTAGCCCGTGATTTGAAAGCAACCTATTGTGGCAATATTGGGCTGGAGTTTATGCACATTCATGATATGGAACAGCGTAATTGGTTGCAAAGTAAACAAGAAAAATGGATTCAACAGCCACTTTTCAGTAAAGACGAAAAAATCAATTTGTTGAAAGAATTAACGGCAGCGGATGGCTTAGAGCGTTACTTAGGCGCGAAATTCCCGGGCGCGAAACGTTTCTCGTTGGAAGGAAGCGATGCGTTTATTCCGATGATGAAAGAGATCATTCGTCATGCCAGCCGCAACGGTATAGACGATGTGGTCTTGGGTATGGCGCATCGTGGTCGTTTAAATATGTTGGTTAACGTGTTTGGTAAACGCCCAACCGATTTATTTGATGAATTTGCCGGTAAACATGCGGAAGATAATCGCACCGGTGATGTGAAATATCACCAAGGTTTCTCCTCCGATTTTGCGGTAGATGATAAGAAAGTGCATTTGACACTTGCCTTTAACCCATCTCACTTAGAAATTGTGAGCCCGGTTGTGATTGGCTCCGTCCGCGCAAGACAAACCCGTAAACAAGATACCGAACATAACAAAGTGTTGGCAGTCACCGTGCATGGTGACTCCGCGGTTACCGGTCAAGGTATCGTGCAAGAAACCTTGAATATGTCTAATGCACGGGGTTATAAAGTGGGCGGCACGATTCGTATTGTGATCAATAACCAAATTGGTTTCACCACCTCTAACCCGAACGATACCCGTTCTACCGAGTTTTGTACCGACATCGCCAAAATGATTCAGGCGCCGATTATTCACGTGAACGGCGATGATCCGGAAGCGGTTGCTTTTGCTGCCCGTATGGCGGTGGAATATCGTGCGGTCTTTAAACGGGATATTTTCATTGATTTGATTTCTTATCGCCGTCATGGTCATAACGAAGCAGACGAACCGTTGGCGACTCAGCCAATGATGTACGGTATTATCAAAAAACATCCAACCCCACCGAAAGTGTATGCCAATCGTTTAATTCAAGAAGGCGTCATTACGGAAGAAGATGCCACTGAAATTGCCAATTTATACCGTGATGCCTTGGATAATGGTGAATGTGTCGTGCCGGAATGGCGTGCGATGGATATGGCAAAAGTGGACTGGTTGCAGTATCTCAACTATGACTGGACGGCGCCGTATGAAAGCAAATTTCCGGAAGAGCGGTTTAAAACCTTAGCAAAACGTGTCTCTCATTATCCGGATTATGTGCAACCGCATCCTCGCGTTGAAAAAATCTATACCGACCGCCAAGAAATGGGGCGAGGCGAAAAATTATTAGACTGGGGGATGGCAGAAACCATGGCGTACGCCACCTTATTGGATGAAGGCATTCATGTGCGTTTATCCGGTGAAGATGCCGGTCGTGGCACGTTCTTCCATCGTCATGCCGTCGTACATAACCAAAAAGACGGTACCGGCTATGTGCCATTAACCCAATTACACGCCAATCAAGGTCGCTTTGAAGTATGGGATTCCGTTTTAACCGAAGAAGGGGTGCTTGCCTTTGAATATGGTTATGCCACCACGGATCCGAAAACCTTAACCATTTGGGAAGCGCAGTTTGGTGATTTCGCCAACGGGGCGCAAATCGTGATTGACCAATTCATCAGTTCCGGCGAACAAAAATGGGGCAGAATGTGTGGCTTAGTGATGTTGCTACCACACGGTTATGAAGGACAAGGCCCGGAACACTCATCCGCCCGTTTGGAGCGTTATTTGCAGCTTTGTGCACAACAAAACATGCAAGTGTGTGTGCCTTCAACGCCGGCGCAGGTGTATCACATGTTACGTCGCCAAGCGATTCGTAAAATGCGTCGTCCGTTAATTGGTATTTCACCGAAATCCTTGTTACGTCATCCGTTAGCGGTGTCCAGTATGGATGAATTGCTTAACGGCACATTCCAAACGGTCATTGGTGAAATAGACAACCTTGATCCGAAAAATGTGAAACGTGTGGTGATGTGTGCCGGTAAAGTGTATTACGATTTATTGGAGCAACGCCGTAAAAATGAACAGGATAATGTGGCTATCATTCGTATTGAGCAACTTTATCCGTTCCCGCATGACGATGTGAAAGCCGCTTTAGCGCCTTATTCACATGTAACGGATTTTGTATGGTGTCAAGAAGAGCCACAAAACCAAGGCGCTTGGTATTGCAGTAAACATAACTTTGAAGCCGTGCTTCCGGACAATGCCAAATTGTCTTATGCCGGCCGTCCGGCGTCTGCTTCACCGGCGGTAGGTTATTTGTCATTGCATGCCAAACAGCAAAAACAATTGGTGGAAGATGCATTGACCCTTTAATCCGTTAAAGTGCGGTGTATTTTTCGCTTGTTTTAAAAACACCTTGAAAAACAACCGCACTTTATGCTTAACAACATTGATACTTAGCTAAATGAATACAAAAAAGGAATGAAATTATGACTATTGAAATTCTTGTCCCGGATTTGCCTGAGTCAGTTGCTGATGCAACAGTCGCCACTTGGCATAAAAAAGCAGGCGATGCGGTGAAACGCGATGAAGTGATTGTGGAAATTGAAACGGACAAAGTGGTGCTTGAAGTGCCGGCGCAAGCAGACGGCGTGATCAGTGAAATCGTGCAGGATGAAGGCGCCACAGTCGTGAGCAAGCAGTTGTTGGGTAAATTGGAAGCTTCCGCAACAGCCGCTGCAGCAGCCATGGAAAAAACGGCAGAACCGACACCGGCGGATCGTCGTACCGAAGTGCCGGATGAACCTCATACCACGGATGCGTTAAGTCCGGGCGTTCGTCGTTTATTGGCGGAACACGATATTCAAGCTTCTGAGGTGAAAGGCACCGGTGTGGGCGGTCGTATTACCCGCGAAGACGTTGAAGCGGTTATCGCAAAACGTGCAGCTGCGCCTAAACCGGCAGAAACAACAGTCAGTACCATGGCATATTCCGCACGCAGTGAGAAACGCGTGCCGATGACCCGTTTACGTAAACGTATTGCAGAGCGTTTGTTGGAAGCGAAAAATAATACGGCGATGTTAACCACATTCAATGAAGTGGATATGAAACCGATCATGAATTTGCGTAAACAATACGGTGAAAAATTTGAAAAACAACACGGCGTACGTTTAGGTTTTATGTCTTTCTACATCAAAGCCGTGGTGGAAGCCTTGAAACGTTATCCGGAAGTGAATGCCTCCATTGACGGTGACGATGTGGTTTATCACAATTATTTTGACGTGAGTATTGCGGTTTCCACGCCACGTGGTTTGGTGACCCCGGTGTTGCGTGATTGCGACAACCTTTCTATGGCAGACATTGAAAAATCGATTAAAGCCTTAGCGGAAAAAGGACGTGATGGTAAGTTAACCGTGGAAGATTTAACCGGCGGTAACTTTACGATTACCAATGGTGGTGTGTTTGGTTCTTTGATGTCCACTCCAATTATTAACCCACCGCAAAGCGCGATTTTGGGTATGCACGCCATTAAAGAGCGTCCGGTTGCTGTGGATGGTCAAGTGGTGATTCGTCCAATGATGTATTTGGCATTAAGTTATGACCACCGTTTAATTGACGGTCGTGAGTCTGTCGGTTTCTTGGTCACCGTGAAAGAATTGTTGGAAGACCCAACAAGATTATTGCTAGAAATCTAAAGAAAGAAGAACCGCATGTGCGTAAGACAGGCGGTTCTTTGTTTCAACAGACGATAAAAATTAGGGCATTTAACAGAGGATTTTCTATGAATCTACATGAATATCAAAGTAAGCAAGTTTTTGCCGAATACAAATTGCCGGTGGGTAAAGGCATTGCCTGTAAAACCGCAGACGAAGCGGCAGAGGCGATTAAACAGTTAGACGGCGATGCTTGGGTGGCGAAATGTCAAGTGCATGCCGGTGGACGTGGTAAAGCGGGTGGTGTGAAACTTGTACGCAACGAAGCGGAAGTCAGAGAGTTTGCGAATAAATGGTTAGGGCAACGTTTGGTCACTTTCCAAACGGATGCCAATGGTCAGCCGGTAAACACGATTTATGTAGAAGAAGGTTCACAAATTGAACGTGAATTGTATCTAGGCGCGGTGCTCGATCGTGCTTCTCAACGTGTGGTGTTCATGGTGTCCACTGAGGGTGGAATGAATATCGAAGAAGTCGCGGCAAAAACACCGCACTTATTACACAAAATGGCGATTGATCCGCTTACCGGTGGTATGCCATACCAAGGGCGTGAGTTAGCGTTTAAATTGGGTTTAAAAGGCGATCAAGTGAAACAATTTGCCCATGTTTTTACCCAAATGGCAAAAATGTTCGTAGAAAGAGATTTGTCCTTATTAGAAGTGAACCCGCTGGTGGTCACAAAAGAGGGCAATCTTCTTTGTTTAGATGCCAAAATCGTGGTGGATGGCAATGCGTTATATCGTCAACCGGCTTTAGCGGCAATGCAAGATCCAAGCCAAGAAGACCCACGCGAAGCCTTAGCGGAAAGTTTCCAACTTAACTACGTGGCATTAGACGGCAATATCGGTTGCATGGTGAACGGCGCAGGGCTTGCCATGGGGACTATGGATATTGTGAAGTTGCATGGTGGTCAACCGGCGAACTTCCTGGATGTGGGCGGCGGTGCAACCAAAGAACGCGTTGCGGAAGCCTTTAAAATCATCCTTTCTGATAAAAATGTAAAAGCGGTACTCGTCAATATTTTCGGTGGCATTGTACGCTGCGATCTGATTGCAGAAGGGATTGTAGCGGCAGTGAATGAAGTGGGTGTCAACGTGCCTGTGGTGGTGCGTTTAGAAGGTAACAATGCCCCGTTGGGCCGTGAAATTTTAGCGAAGAGCGGTTTGAATATTATTGCTGCCCAAACGTTGACTGATGCGGCGGTAGAATCAGTGAAAGCGGCAAAGGCTAACGCATAAGGAGCAATAGCATGTCAATTTTAATTAATAAAGATACAAAAGTGATTTGCCAAGGTTTCACCGGCGGTCAAGGTACATTCCACTCCGAACAAGCATTAGCTTATGGCACTAAACTGGTGGGGGGCGTTTCACCGAACAAAGGCGGCACGACCCATTTAGGATTACCGGTGTTTGACACCGTACGCGATGCAGTCGAGGCAACCGGTGCCACAGCAACGGTGATTTATGTGCCGGCGCCGGGCTGTAAAGATGCGATTTTAGAGGCCATTGATGCCGGGATTAAATTGATTATTTGTATCACCGAAGGCATCCCAACCTTGGATATGCTGGTGGTGAAACAACGCTTGAACCAAACCGGTGTGCGCATGATTGGGCCAAACTGTCCGGGCGTGATTACACCGGAAGAATGCAAAATCGGCATCATGCCGGGCAACATTCATAAAAAAGGGAAAATCGGCATTGTTTCCCGCTCAGGCACGTTGACGTATGAAGCCGTGAAACAAACTACTGACGAAGGTTTTGGTCAATCCACTTGTGTGGGTATCGGCGGCGATCCAATTCCGGGTTCCAATTTTGTGGATATTTTGAAATTATTCCAAGCCGATCCGCAAACGGAAGCGATTGTCATGATCGGCGAAATTGGCGGTTCCGCAGAGGAAGAAGCGGCGGCGTTCATTAAAGAACATGTGACTAAACCGGTAGTGAGTTACATTGCCGGCGTGACAGCACCGAAAGGCAAACGCATGGGGCATGCCGGTGCCATTATCAGTGGCGGAAAAGGCACTGCCGATGAAAAATTTGCGGCGCTTGAAGCCGCCGGCGTGAAAACCGTGAGAAGTTTGGCAGAAATTGGTTCAGCGTTAAGAGAAATGTTGAATAAATAATTGCCTTGAACGAAAAAAGTGTGGTTGGTTTTAAAAACGTTTTTAAAATCGACCGTACTTTTTCTTTTTATATAGCCAGCCAAAGTCTGGCTATAAAAACCATACGCTATGCGTATGGAGTCCTTCCTCGTAGCGTGCAACTTGTTGCACGAATAATTAACCTCGATGCGTAATTCACGATTTCATGCGTAGCACGAATAATTAACCTCGATACGTAATTTACGATTTTGTGCGTAGCGTGCAACTTGTTGCACGACCAAATTACGCACGGAACGTTATTTAATTCTTTCGGGTATTCATGATTTCGTGCAACAAGTTGCACGCTACGATTCTAAACCCTACTTAAATATTAGGCTCTGTGTTGCACAGAGCTTAAATTATTTAATTTGGGCATAAGACGAACTGTCTTTGCAAATTATACCTTCCATCACCGGCAAGCCTATAAGAACAGCCTTGGTCAGGGTGAATAATCGTTAAATCCGTTTCGTTTAATTGAACCAATACTGTTTTACCACAGGGGAAAATCCTTTCACTATGTAACTTGCGTAGAATGATGGGGTAACCATCCAGCTTCTGATTTACTCAATAAAGTTCGGGGATACGCCGTCAAATTGTGTAATGATCTGCTGTTTCCTACGGAGTGTAATAGCATGTTAAGCGAGTCAACCCGATAATTTTTAGTAACAAGTGACAATCATGTGTATGAAATGTACTGGCATGTTGTTTTTTCGTCTTTTTCAGTATGTAAATTACCCACATAGTACAGATTACAAACAATAAATCCTCATTTTTTATGTGACTTCAGTCACAGATCACCAAAAAAGTCATTTACTAATAAATACGCCACCTATATTTTGTTAACAATTATATAACAAAAGGAGGTTTTCTCATGCAATTCACACTATCAAAACAATATAGCCCTATTCGCCAAGCGATCACTGCAAACTATCGTTTAGATGAGAAAAGTGCGGTCGATTCTTTAGTGAAAACATTAGATTTTTCTCCAGAACAAGAACAACGCATCACAGACAATGCGATTAAATTAATTAAAAAATTACGCCAACTGAAACAAAAACAGTATGGCGCAGATGCCTTAATGCAAGAGTTTTCATTAAGCAGTGAAGAAGGGGTCGCGTTAATGTGCTTAGCTGAAGCCTTGTTACGTATTCCTGATGCACAAACCCGCGATGACTTAATTTATGAGAAATTGCAAGAAGGGAACTGGAAATCTCACATTGGCAATTCCAATTCGTTCTTCATCAATGCAGCCAGTTACGGTCTACTGTTTGGTAAAAAAATCAGCGAAACGCTTGATGAAAACAGTTTATCAAATGCACTCACCCGTAGTTTCTCCCGTTTGTCTGCGCCCATTATGCGTATGGCAATTATCAAATCCATGCAGATTTTAGGTAAACAGTTCGTTACCGGCGTGACGATGCAAGAGGCGTTGCAAAACATCAAACCACGCTACGAAAAAGGCTTTACGTTCTCTTTTGATATGTTGGGCGAAGCAGCCATGACAGAAGCCGATGCACAACGCTATTTCAATGACTATTTACACGCCATTGAAGAAGTGGGCAAAGATGCGGCCGGCAGAACCATTTATAACGGCAACAGTGTTTCCGTCAAACTCTCCGCGATTCACCCGAAATATAGCCGTTCCAAATATGATCGTACCATCAATGAGCTTTACCCTCGCTTAAAAGAACTCTTCTTATTAGCGAAAAAATACAACATCAGTATCAATATTGATGCGGAAGAGGCCAACCGTTTAGAGCTATCCCTCGATCTTGTGGAAAAATTATTAGATGAACCGGAATTACAAGGCTACAAAGGCATTGGTTTCGTAGTACAGGCTTACTCCAAACGTTGTCCATTTGTGTTGGATTACTTGATTAATTTAGCTCGAGAAAAACAAGGCTATTTGATGATTCGTCTTGTTAAAGGCGCTTATTGGGACAGCGAAATCAAATGGGCGCAAGCAGATGGTTTAGACGGTTTCCCGCTTTATACACGCAAAAATCACACCGATATTTCTTATATTGCCTGTGCGAAAAAATTATTTGCTGCACAAGATGTTATTTATCCGCAATTTGCCACCCATAACGTGCAAACCATGTGCACGATTCACGAATTAGGCCAAGGTAAAAACTTTGAATTCCAATGCCTACACGGCATGGGAGAATCCCTTTATGACAATATTGTGGGGAAAGACAATCTGAATCGACAAGTGCGTGTCTATGCACCGGTGGGGACACACGCTACCTTGTTAGCCTATTTAGTCCGCCGTCTCTTAGAAAACGGTGCAAACTCCTCTTTCGTTCACCAGCTGGTTGATGAAAACATTCCGGTCGAACAACTTGTGACACCACCATGGAAGCTTTATGCCAAATCTCATGGCGAGCCGAATAAGTCGGTTCTCAAACCGTTAGAATTATTTAAAAACCGTAAAAACTCCGCCGGTTTCGATCTGAGCAATGAATTGGAATTAGCAAGATTAGAACAAGCGCTGAATGCGGCAACCATCGAAAACGCTACCTCTTTGGTTGCCTTTGAACATGCTGAAAATGCGCCTGCGCATCAAGTCACCAATCCGGCCAACCTCAATGAAACGATTGCAGAAGTCGCCTTTTTAGCTGTGAATCAGGCGGAAAAAGCGTTTGCCGCTGCCGACAATACCCAATGGAAAGCCAAAAGTGCGGTGGAAAAAGCTAACGTTTTACGTAATGCTGCTGACTTATATGAAGAACATTTCGGCTTATTGATGAAACTCGCCGTGGTTGAAGCGGGTAAAACCTTGCCAAACGCCATTGCCGAATTGCGTGAAGCCGTGGATTTCTTACGTTATTACGCCGTTCAATTAGAGCAGCTCGCAACACAAAATCACCTTGCCGAGCCCCGTGGAAAAGTACTTTGTATTTCGCCATGGAACTTCCCATTAGCCATCTTTACCGGCCAAATTGCCGCCTCTTTAGCGGCTGGCAATGCAGTGATTGCAAAACCGGCAGAACAAACTTCATTAATTGCGTATGCCGCCGTGAAACTCTTACACCAAGCTGGTATCCCGAAAGAAACCTTACAACTGGTGTTAGGGGCGGGGGATTTAGGGGCTGCGTTAGTCCAACAAGCTTTTGATGGCGTCGTATTTACCGGCTCAACAGAAGTAGCCAAACTCATTGAGCAACGCCTGTCATTGGCAGATAACGATCCTGTATTGATTGCGGAAACCGGCGGTCAAAACGTCCTTGTTGTTGACTCTTCAGCCTTGCCGGAACAAGTCGTTGCTGATGTTCTCAGTTCAGCCTTTGACTCTGCCGGTCAACGTTGTTCTGCATTACGCATCTTATTGTTACAAGAAGATGTGGCAGATCATTATTACAAAATGATCACGGAAGCCATTAAAGAATTAAGTTTAGGCGATCCACGTTTATTGGAAACCGATATCGGTCCTGTGATTGATGAAGAAGCTAAACAAAATCTAGAAAACCACAAGGCAGCCATGCGCAAAGTCGCCCGCGCTTATGCGGAAATCGACACGCCGACTCAAGGGCATTTTGTGGCACCGAGTGTGTATTTGTTGGATAACCTCGATCAAGTACAGCGTGAAGTCTTCGGTCCGATTCTACACATCGTACGTTATAAAAAAGATAACTTACTCAATGTCCTCAAAGCGGTAAATGAAAAAGGTTATGCGCTGACCGGTGGTTGCCATACCCGTATCCGCAAACACATGGATATTGTGGAACGCCACTTAAACTGCGGCAACTTCTATATCAACCGTAATATTGTCGGTGCGGTGGTTGGTGTTCAACCGTTCGGTGGACACGGATTATCCGGCACAGGGCCGAAAGCCGGCGGTGAATTCTATTTGCAACGCTTAACCCGTACACCTCGCTATTACAGCCAATTTGGTGATGAAAATACGCTAGGCACAACCAAACCGGTATTAGAAAGTATCACCGGTGAACACAACTCCCTAGCTTATCTGCCTTGTGAAGTAGCCATTCTCAACGGCGACTTAGCGGCAGCAGAAAAAGCGGCAGAAAAATTGCTTGCCAAAGGTTTTAGCATTTTGGTGGAACCGCAGCATCCATTAGCCGCCAAAGCCAAACCGGGCATTCGTGTTGATACGAAGTTAGGTCATTGTCAAAAAGGCATTTATTTGACCGCACTTGATAAAGCCAAACGTCAATGGTTGGCTGAAAACAGTAAAGCTATTTTCAAATGTTACGACTGGCAAGATACCCAAGATTTACTGCCATTGTATGATGAGTTTTCCCGCAGTTATAACACCACTGCGGCAGGTGGAAACACCTCATTAATGTCCTCTCAAGAAGAATAAAAGGAGTGTTTTATGCAAATCTACATCACCTTTGGCCTCTATTTGGCAATTATTTTAGGCATTGGGTTATACGCCTATCGTTCCACCAAAAACTTTGATGATTACATTTTGGGTGGTCGAAAAATGGGAAGTTTCGTGACCGCCATGTCTGCCGGTGCTTCCGATATGTCCGGTTGGCTATTAATGGGGTTACCCGGCGCGATTTTCTTATCAGGCCTTTCCGAGGCATGGATTGCTGTCGGCTTAACCGTTGGCGCCTATCTGAACTATCGCGTTGTGGCAGGACGCTTGCGGATTTTCACTGAGAAATATAGCAATGCGCTGACCTTACCGGAATTTTTTGCACAACGTTTTCCGCGTCAGAAAAAAGCATTAAAGATTATTTCTTCAGGTATTATTCTCTTCTTCTTCACCATTTACTGCGCTTCCGGCGTGGTAGCGGGAGCGAAGTTATTCCAAAGCTTATTGGGCTTGGAATATTCCACCGCACTTTGGTTAGGGGCATTAGCGACCATTACCTATACCTTTATCGGTGGCTATTTAGCGGTTTCATGGAGCGACACCATCCAAGCCTCATTAATGATTTTCGCCTTGATTTTGGCACCGGTCATGGTATTGCTCAACATCAGCTGGGATGAAATCACAATGTCTTTGGAAGCGAAATCTGCTGTCACCGGCATTCCTTACAGCAACTGGCTGCACAATGTTTCCGGTATCGGTGTTATCTCTGCATTGGCTTGGGGCTTGGGTTATTTCGGACAGCCACACATTCTTGCCCGTTTCATGGCAGCAGACTCTGTGGCCTCTCTCGAAAAAGCCCGTCGAATCGGAATTTCTTGGATGTTCCTCTGCCTTGGCGGCGCCGTTGCAGTGGGCTATTTCGGGTTGGCCTATTTCACCACCCAAAATATTGAACTATACAATGCAGAAGCCGTTTTCATTGAGTTAAGTAAAGCCATGTTTAACCCTTGGATTGTCGGCATCGTCTTATCCGCAATCTTAGCCGCGGTGATGAGTACCCTGTCCGCTCAATTATTAATGTGCTCCGCCGCAATTACAGAGGATTTCTATAAAGGCTTCTTCCGTAAAGGCGCTTCCAGCCTTGAATTGGTCTGGGTCGGTCGTTTAATGGTATTGTTAATCTCTGTGGTTGCCATCGCTATCGCACAAGATCCAAACTCCAAAGTAATGGGCTTGGTTTCTTATGCATGGGCTGGTTTTGGTGCCGCTTTCGGTCCGGTGGTGATTCTTTCCCTGTTCAACCGCAATATTAGCTCCAAAGCGGCATTATGGGGAATGTTATCCGGCGCTATCACCGTGGTGGTCTGGAGTCCATTAATGAAATACTTGGGCTGGGAAGATTTATCTCACCTCTATGAAATCGTCCCAGGTTTCTTGGTCTGTTCTTTCATCACCATTACCTCTTCCGTGTTCGCACCGGTACATCCGAAAGTGATGGAACAATTTGATGCTGCTTTAGCTGAATTTGAAGCACGACGCTAAAAAAGTGCGGTGATTTTTAAATGTAAAATAGGGCGGAATTTCCGCCCTATTTTCATACATTTCTTATTTAATTATGTAAATAAAAAATGATCTGCACCCCAAACGTTGGACTTAACATCCAACCATTGAGGTGCAGATTTTTTATGGCTAAATGCAATAATCTTCTTTTAACAGATGACGATAGGCATAAAGGTAAGAGGCGCCGACAAATGCTGCACCGCCGGTGACATTGCCTAGAAAGACCGGAATCATGTTAAAGAAAAATTGGTGCCAAGTGACATTGGCGCCGGCAAAAATGCCTGCCGGAATAATAAACATATTGGCGACAAAGTGTTGTAATCCAACAAGAACGAAAATCATCACCGGGAACCACATGGCAAGGATTCGGCCGGAGGTTTGTTTCGCGCCGAAATAGAACCAAATGCCCATACAGACCATCCAGTTACAGGCGATGGCGGAAAGAAAGGCTCGACCAAAATCCATTTGCACTTTGGCTTCGGCAATGGCGATAGTTTTTGCGGCAGCTGCACCTTCTGAAAGCCCGACATAATGTCCTAAGAAATAGGCCATAAATAACGCACCGGCTAAATTTCCTAAGCTGACGACAATCCAGTTACGAAAGAGTTTCTTAAAGCTCACTCTTCTGGTTAAACGGCCTAATGCCATCATCATCATGTTGCCGGTGGCCAATTCACCGCCGCCAATTAAAATACAAATTAAACAAATTGGGAATACTGCCGCGCCTAGCAGGGTGGCTAATCCACTCCATTCTGGTGGAATGCCGCTCACCACTTTCAAATATGCCATATAACCAAAACTGACATAGCCACCGCCTAAAAAGCTTAAAATCGCCAGCGTTTTTAAGCGTCCTTCTGATTTCGCATAACTTTTTTCAATGACATCTTGTAAGATTTCATGGGGGTAAAGATCACGGTGTTGCATAGTTTTTCCTCTAATGAAATAAGATGGTAAAAATCTAGCAAAGCAAAGGGAGGAAACGAAAGAATTGTTAAGTATATATACGGCGTTTTAGTTATAACGAAATTGAATAAGTATTGGGCGTGTCATTGTGCGGTGAATTTTAAAAATGTTCGGTATTATGTAGCAGTTGCACAAAGGTTTAACCGATTAAAAACCTTAAAATTCCTATTGAAATTTTAACTCAATAGGGATGTAGTGATCAGCTAATTCAACAGTCCCCGATAGGTTGTTTCTGTTAAAACAGGCGGCAAACCTTGATTGTAACGATGTGGGCTAACAAAATTGTAATACATCACATAAGCTCTCACATCGTCCATCGCTTGCCCCAAGGTTAGATAGTCGCCCTCTTGCATCCATTCATATTTAAAGCTGCGGAACCAACGCTCCATTGGGGCATTATCCCAACAGTTACCTCGGCGACTCATACTTTGGGATAAAGCACTTCAGCATTAATCCAATTCACCCAAGTGTTTTCCAATAATGGAATTAAGGGGGTGCTATCTTCAACTACGGTATTCAAGGCAGATAATACATCTTCTAAAGACGAAGGTTGTTCTTGTATATAACTTAATAGCCAAAAGTCAAGTTCAGATAAGCGTTGTTGCAGAATATTAAAATCGCTATCCCGCCATATAACAGCTTGCATAGGTTTTTTATCAAATTGTTTAAAATCGCTTGATAAAAAATCGACTTCATAGCTTTTTAAATAAGCTGCATCAGATAACTGCATTACGCTATACTTATTCCACTCAAATTTTTCAGGTACTTTTGCTAAAGAAACTTCTGCAAGTAATTGGGTATTTTCAAAATCCATCAATGCCAGTATATTGGCATCAAAACTCTCTTTTTCTTGACAAAATAAGAGAAATTCTCCAGCAATATCTTGAAAATAAGGCGAATGTGATTTTCCTGTTAATACAAACGCTTCTTTTGTCTGAGACCAACTCTCAGCAGAAACGTGTTTAGGCGCTTCAACAAAACAACGGTCAATAAAACCAAAGATGTTATTTCGAACTAAACGAGCATAAACAGCAAGGCGATTCGGAGCATAACCATTTAGAGGTTGAGCATTAGCCAATCGAACTGCTGTGGCAAGTGCTTTTTGTGTTTCAATAAGCGAAGGTTTAGGCTGCATAGGATATTACCTCTTTTTGAGCATATTTTTGCTGTAGTTGTGCAATATGTTCAACTTCAGCATAAAGTTCTGCAAATGGAGGGAAATTGAAATCACGCTCTAATAATGTTGGCGGAATGGCAGGTAGTCGTTGATAGGCATATTCTAATAAATCCCACACAGTACCTTTTACTGCCTCACCGTGCGTATCAATTAATAACTCTGGTAAATAGCGATATGCCCCTTTTATTTTATTAAATGATTCCCCTTCTAAATCCTCTACAACTTGTGCCGCAGAATGTTCTTCGTCGTGTCCGGCAATATGAATGTAATTGACACGTTTCACATCTACTTGATCTAAGAAAACATAAGGATCAAGTAAACCGTGATTGACGCCATTTACATAAATATTATTTACATCTAAATGAATACCACAATCCGCTTCTTGTGCAATAGCATTTAAAAATTCTACTTCATTCATTGTGCTGGTGGGAGAGTGTAAATAATAAGAGGTGTTTTCTAATGAAATTTGTAATCCTAAAAAATCTTGCACATAGCGGATTCTCTGTGCTACGTGTTTTACAGCTTCTTCAGTAAATGGCATAGGTAATAAATCATATAAATGCCCTTCACATTCACAATAACTCAAATGTTCAGAAAAAAATGTCGAATTATATTGAGTCATTAATGCTTTAGTATTTTTTAATAACTCGCGATCAAGTGGTGCTTGTCCGCCTAATGAAAGTGATAGTCCGTGTACCGCAAGTGGATATCTTTCTGCTGCCTGATCAAATTTATAACGAGCAGCTCCCCCCATTTTTACCCAATTTTCTGGAGCAACTTCCATAAACTGAATCGCATTATTTGATGATAAATTCAAAAAATCATCTGCTAAATCTCGGCGATACCCTAATCCTGCACCTTGTAACATAATTATTTACTCCTTTTAATACAACACTGGTGTAAATTTACACCAGTGTTATGTATGGCATCTAGATTTAAATACGATTATTTAGAACCGCATTTACCTTCACCACATTTACCTTCTGCGGCTTTTGGTTTGCTCGCACCGCATTTACCTTCTCCGCATTTACCTTCTGCAGCTTTTGTTTTCACACATTTATCACCCACACAAGGTGTTGCAGCTTTATCTGTACTGCTTGATTTTGGCTCAGCGTGTGCAACAGTAGCTGCTGTCATCGTTAATGCTCCTGCTAATGCGGCTAAAGTGGATAATTTTTTCATTTAAATCTCCTAGAGTTTGATATTGAATATATAGTTAGAGGAATTTCAACCAGCTTTTAGTTGGATAAACCTTCTTAATAAGCGTGTCTAAAGAGAGTTTCCCCGCTCCCTGCGTAATTAAGATTAATAAAGTTACCACATAAATTAAGGGTAATTTATAACCATTATCACAAACGTTATAACCTGAATCGGCGTGAATGCTATACCACGCGACAGAGATTAAAATCGTTAAACTTAATGCACTAAAACGTGTTAGCACCCCAAATATCAGCAAGAATGGGAAAATTAATTCAGATCCCATTGCAACGTGCCAATTAATATCGGCTGGAATAAGATTAAATGGAAAAGGAAAACGATCTTGTATTTCCGTAAACCAATTTTGACCATTCCATTTTTCTAACCCTGCCTCTAAAAACTCCCACGCAAGAAAAAAGCGTAAAATCAATAAACTCACGCCGCTGCTAATACCTTGCATCTTACAATCTTTCATTTTTTTCCTCTGATTGATTAGCTATTTTATGAAATTATTTAGTTCATTATGGTAGGAAATGCTTCCTTGTTATTCTATTAGTCGGAGATAAGCCTTTTTTCTTACACTTTTTTTTCAAAAAATTGAAAATATTATTTTTTGTAAAAATGCAGATAACATTAAGGGCAAAGATTCTAATAATCTTCGCCCTTTTATCTTTTACTAATTAATGTAGCAATCAGCTAATTCAACAGTCCCCGATAGGTTGTTTCTGTTAAAACAGGCGGCAAACCTTGATTGTAACGATGTGGGCTAACAAAATTGTAATACATCACATAAGCTCTCACATCGTCCATCGCTTGCCCCAAGGTTAGATAGTCGCCCTCTTGCATCCATTCATATTTAAAGCTGCGGAACCAACGCTCCATTGGGGCATTATCCCAACAGTTACCTCGGCGACTCATACTTTGGGTTACCTGAATGAAGGTTGGGAGGAATAGCTACACCTTGAGTTTGAAAAAATGGAAAATTTATGCGGTAAATTAGTCAATTTTCGGACTTTGTGCAGCTGCTACATAATACCGAAAATGTTTTTAATATTCACCGCACTTTTTATGTGGGGAGAGGGGGACATTTAGCGTCTAAACATTCCGCCTAATCCGCCGAGCCCGCCTCCCATTAAGCCTTGCATGCCGCGCATCATTTTTGCCATGCCGCCTTTACGCATTTTCTTCATCATGCGTTGCATTTCGTCAAATTGTTTGAGCAACTTGTTTACGTCTTGCACTTGCGTGCCGGAACCAAGAGCAATGCGACGACGGCGAGAACCTTTGATGATGTCCGGATTGGCGCGTTCTTTTAAGGTCATGGAATTGATGATGGCTTCCAGTTTGTTGAACATTTTGTCGTCCACCTGATTTTTTACATGATCCGGCAGGTTTTTCGCACCCGGTAATTTTTCCAACATGGACATCATACCACCCATTTTTTTCATTTCGCGTAATTGTTCGCGGAAATCTTCTAAGGTGAAATCGTCGCCTTTTTTGAATTTTTGCGCCATTTTTTCCGCTTTTTCACGGTCAACGGAACGTTCTAAATCTTCAATCAAAGAAAGTACATCACCCATGCCAAGAATACGTGATGCCACGCGATCCGGATGGAACGGCTCTAACGCATCGGTTTTTTCCCCCACCCCGAGGAATTTAATCGGCTTGCCGGTAATTTGACGAATAGATAATGCGGCACCACCACGCGCATCGCCATCCACTTTGGTGAGAATGACACCGGTAAGCGGCAAAGCCTCATTAAAGGCTTTTGCTGTATTTGCCGCATCTTGACCGGTCATGGCATCCACGGTGAAGAGCGTTTCGATTGGATTTAATGCCGCATGAACCTGCTTGATTTCATCCATCATTTCACTATCAACGTGCAAACGACCGGCGGTATCCACAATCAGCACATCGTAGAATTTTAATTTCGCGTCTGCCAACGCGGCTTTCGCAATATCTACCGGCTTTTGTTTCACATCTGACGGGAAGAAATCGACATTAACCCCTTGTGCGAGGGTTTCTAATTGTTTGATCGCCGCCGGACGATAGACGTCGGCAGAAACAACAAGTACTTTTTTCTTATGACGTTCACGCAGAAATTTGGCCAGTTTACCCACACTGGTGGTTTTACCCGCCCCTTGTAAACCCGCCATTAAAATCACAGCAGGTGGTTGGGTGGCTAGATTTAAACTTTCGTTGGCTTCACCCATTGCCGCTTCTAATTCGGCTTGGACGATTTTGACGAATTCTTGTCCCGGCGTGAGGCTTTTATTGACTTCTACCCCAATGGCACGTTCTTTTACATTGTTAATAAAATCGCGCACGACCGGCAATGCCACATCGGCTTCTAACAATGCCATGCGCACTTCGCGCAAGGTTTCTTTAATGTTATCTTCGGTTAAACGACCTCGACCGCTGATATTGCGTAAGGTTTTGGAAAGACGATCGGATAAATTCTCAAACATAATATTTCCTGTGGTTAAATCGGAAAGGTATCATCGGTAAAATGCCGTTCATTATACTGAAATTCCGCGCATTTTCACGTCAAATAAAGTCGTGGCGATTTTAGCTTGATCTCGTTAGAATAAAACGCCAACAAAACAAAGGAAGCATCATTATGTGGTTTGCGGTTTTATCAATTCTTTTTTACCTCATTAGTGTATTACGCATTGCCCCGATTTTATTAACCTCGCAAGTGGCGGGCGCGGATGTGAAACGTCAAAAAACACCGTTTTTTTTGACCGCACTTTTGGCGGTGGTTTTTCACCTGATTAGCACTTTCCCACTATTGGGAGACTTGGCGGAAGGGCAGAATTTCAGCATTATGGAAGTGGCTTCGTTGATGAGCGTGATGATCGCTATACTCGCCACGATCGCCATGTTGCGCGTCAATACCATGTGGTTTGTGTTACCGATTGTTTATTGTTTTTCCATTATTAACTTGATTTATGCGACTTTTCTACCAAGCCACATCATTCAATTGTTGAATCAAAATACATCAATGCTTTTTCATATCGGCTTGTCGATTTTTGCTTATGCCGTCTGCTGTATCGCGACCCTGTATGCGATTCAGTTGGTCTGGATTGATCGTCGTTTGAAAAGCAAGAAAATGACTTTTTCACCGATGGTACCGCCGCTTATGACAGTAGAACGACATTTTTTCCGTTTATTGGTCAGTGGTGAAGTATTGATGACATTCACCCTTATCTCCGGTACCTTTCATTTGGTTAATGCGATGACGCCGGATAATATTCATAAAGGTTTATTTTCGTTATTCGGCTGGGTTGTATTCGGCATTGCGATTTTAGGCTATAAGCACTACCGCTGGCGTGGAAAAAAGATGATTATTTACACAATTTCAGGTATGATTTTACTTACGGTTGCTTATTTTGGTAGTCGTCTGATTGTGTAATATCAGTAAATGAGAGAAAAGTGCGGTGAGTTTTTCCCGCCTTTTTTATTTTTAAATTAATGCAAGGATTTCGCTTTGGACAGTATTCCCCTTAGTACGTTATTTATCATTTTAATTGCCTGTTTAGTCCTTTCTGCCTATTTTTCCGGCTCTGAAACAGGTTTGCTTTCTTTAAATAAATATCGCTTGCGTTTTTTAGCAGAGCAGGGCAATAAAGGCGCCAAAAAAGCGGAGATGTTGCTTGCTAAACCGGACAAACTACTGAGTTTTATTCTTATCTTTAATAACCTTGTGAATATTAGTGCTTCGGCGATTGCGACCGTGATTGGGATGCGATTATATGGCGATGCCGGTGTGGCGATTGCCACCGGTGCATTAACGTTCGTGATGTTGATTTTCTCTGAAATCTTCCCCAAAACGGTGGCAGCGATGCACCCAGAAAAAGTGGGATTGACCTCGAGCCATCTATTAACCCCATTACTCAAGGTTTTTGCTCCTTTAGTTTGGGTGATGAATGTGTTCACCAAATTTTTAATGCGTTTAGTGGGCTTAAAACCGGATCTGAAGAAACAAGTCATTAGCCGCGAAGAATTACGCAGCATCGTTTCCGAAGCGGGAGAAGCAACACCGGATGAGCAACATCCGCAAATGTTGCTGTCTATTTTGGATATGGAAACCGTTACCGTGGATGACATCATGGTGCCGCGCAATGAAATCGGCGGCATTGATATTGATGATGACTGGAAATCTATCATGCGCCAGCTCAATCATGCGGCACATAACCGTGTGGTGTTGTATAAAGGCAGTATGGACGAAAACGTGCTCGGTATTTTGCGTGTTCGCGAAGCGTTCCGTTTGTTGCTGGAAAAAAATGAATTTACCAAAGAAACCTTGATTCGTGCTGCCGATGAAGTGTATTTCATTCCTGAAGGCACGGCTTTAAAGACGCAATTAGCTAATTTCCGTAATAAAAAAGAGCGTATCGGTTTAGTGGTGGACGAATACGGCGATATTAAAGGTTTGGTTACCTTGGAAGACATTTTGGAAGAAATCGTGGGCGATTTTACCACCTCTAACACGCCGACCATTGATGAAGAAGTGATGACACAATCTGATGGTTCAATGATTATTGAAGGTTCTGCCAATTTACGTGATTTAAATAAAATGTTCCATTGGAATTTGGATACCGAAGATGCCCGCACATTTAACGGTTTGATTTTGGAACATTTAGAAGAAATCCCTGAAGAAGGCACCGTCTGTGAAATTAATGGCTTACGCATTACCATTTTAGAGGTGGGTGAAAATATGATTAAACAGGCAAAAGTCGTGAAATTATAGCGCGCCTTGATGAAGAAAAATCCGCACCTAAAACTATCTTAACAGAGAAGACAAGGTACGGGGTTTTGTTTTTTTTAATCAATATGGCATGTCATCAGCCGCAGAATACGCGAGATTATTTTTCAATAATCTGCTTCACCAAGGCTTGTAATGTTGGAATAACTTCCTGTGCAAACCAAGGGTTTTTCGCCTGCCAGAGTTGATTTCGTGGAGAGGGATGCACTAAGGGCAAAAAGTGCGGTAGAAATTCGCGGTAGTTTTTAACGGTATCTGTGACATTTAGGCGATTTTCAGGCAGGTAATAGCGTTGCGCATATTGCCCGATGAGAATGGTCAATTCAAGTTGGGGGAGTTGTGCCAAAATTTGAGGATGCCATTTTGCGGCAAAACCTTTACGTGGCGGTAAATCACCGGATTTGCCTTTGCCCGGATAATAAAAATCCATAGGAATCACAGCAAATAAGCCGGAATGATAGAATAGATCGCGATCTACACCGAGCCAATGACGAAGTCGATCGCCACTTTGATCGTTCCAATACAAGCGACTATTTTGTGCTTTCAATCCCGGCGCTTGCCCCACAATGTTAATGCGAGCGGTAACAGGCGCCGCGAACAAGGGCGCAATACCTCTGTCGGTGAAAGAACGATTTTCCGGATCCGCCATGATGGCTTGGGTGATTTGCTCTAGTGTTTGCATACTTCCTCGAACCTCGTTAAAGATTACGCATGTTTCTTTTCTAATGCGTCTAACAGCTTCTGATGAATACCACCAAAGCTGCCGTTGGACATCACCAAAATATGATCCGTTGGTTTGGCTTCAGCTGCAATGAGATGAACAAAGTCATCCAAATTATCGCTGTCATACGCTGGCTGAGTTAAATGCGCAGAGATTTCCGCCACTTTCCACGGAATAGTGTCCGGTTGAAATAAAAATACCGCATCCGCTTTTTCTAATGCCGGTGCGATGTCCTCTTTATGTACCCCCATTTTCATCGTGTTAGAACGTGGTTCCAGCACCGCCAAAATACGTTCATTTTGTCCCACTTTATCGCGAAGTGCGGTCAACGTAGCTTGTATTTCTGTTGGATGATGGGCGAAATCATCGTAAACCGTCACGCCCTGAACATTGCCCTTCACTTCCAAACGGCGTTTTGCGTTGATAAATGTTCCCAGTGCCGCACAGGCATTTTCAATACTCACGCCCGCATGATGCGCCGCCGCAATGGCCATTAAGCCGTTCCGCATATTGTGCTCGCCTACAATATTCCAATGTACTTCTGCCACTTTCTCACCTTGATGGAACACAGCGAATTCCGTGCAATCGTGTTTAATGCGCTCCGCATACCATTCCTGATCGCGACCGACATATTGGCATTCAGACCAACAGCCCATTGCCAAGGTTTGTTGCACACTTTCTTCGTTTGCAAAAGAGAGAATTCGCCCATTGTTTGGAATGGTGCGAATCATGTGGTGGAACTGACGTTGAATGGCTTTCAAATCGTCAAAAATATCCGCATGGTCAAAACCAATATTATTAATAATCAACGTGCGCGGGTTGTAATGCACAAATTTAGAACGCTTGTCAAAAAATGCCGTGTCATATTCATCCGCTTCAATCACGAAATACGGGCTCTTACCTAAACGCGCGGAAATCCCGAAATTGCCTGCAATGCCACCGATTAAAAAGCCCGGTTGTAAACCGTTTTGTTCCAAAATCCACGTCAGCATCCCGGTGGTAGTGGTTTTTCCATGGGTACCTGACACTGCCAAAACCCAACGATTACGCAATAAATGATCATGCAACCACTGTGGCCCGGAGGTATAAGGCAGGTTGTTTGCCAACATATATTCAATACAAGGATTACCGCGTTTCATGGCATTGCCCACAATCACCATATCCGGCGCCGGTTGCAGTTGGCTTGGGTCAAAGTGCGGTATGATTTCAATGTTATTTTCTGCAAGGAACGTGCTCATCGGCGGGTAAACGTTCGTATCAGAGCCGGTAACGTGGTAGCCCATTTGTTTGGCAATCATGGCAATACCGCCCATAAACGTGCCGCAAATACCTAAAATATGAACATGTTTGGTTGTCATTTGGAGTCCTTATGCATTCCAATTTCTGATGTAAACGCGAAAAATGTGTTGTGAATCACAGAAATAGGAATCTTTTTAATCATCTGAAAATGAGGATGTTATAATAAGCCAAGTTACGATTTGAGTAAATTTATTCATCAAATAAGGAAAAAGTATGAAAACGTTAGGCGAATTTATTGTAGAAAAACAAGCGGAATACCCAAATGCTAAAGGGGAGTTAAGTGGCATTTTGTCCTCCATTCGCTTAGTGGCAAAAGTGATTCACCGCGATATCAACAAAGCCGGTTTAACTAATAATATTATTGGTAATTCCGGTGTAGAAAATGTGCAAGGCGAAGCGCAAATGAAATTAGACTTATTCGCTCACAACACGATGAAACAAGCCCTTATGAGCCGCGAAGAAGTCGCCGGTTTTGCTTCCGAAGAAGAGGAAAATTTCATTGCCTTTGATACGGAGCGTGGTCGCAACGCGAAATACGTCATTTTAACCGACCCATTGGACGGCTCCTCCAACATTGATGTGAACGTTTCCGTTGGTACCATTTTCTCCATTTATCGCCGCGTTTCACCGGTAGGCACACCGGTCACCTTAGAAGACTTCATGCAACCGGGCAATCGCCAAGTGGCAGCAGGTTATATCGTGTATGGTTCCTCCACCATGTTGGTTTACACCACAGGACATGGTGTCAACGGTTTTACTTACGATCCATCACTCGGTGTGTTCTGCCTCTCCCATGAAAACATTCAAATTCCGCAAACCGGCAAAATTTATTCCATTAACGAAGGGCAATACCTCAAATTCCCGATGGGCGTGAAAAAATACCTGAAATATTGCCAAGAAGAAGATAAAGAAACTCAACGTCCTTACACTTCTCGTTATATCGGTTCTTTGGTGTCCGACTTCCACCGCAACATGCTTAAAGGCGGTATTTATATTTATCCAAGTGCCACAAACTACCCGAACGGCAAATTGCGTTTACTCTATGAAGGCAACCCAATGGCATTCTTGGCAGAACAAGCCGGCGGCGTGGCAAGTGACGGTTATAATCGCATTTTGGATATTCAACCGACTGCATTACACCAACGCGTTCCGCTTTTCATCGGTTCTAGAGAAATGGTGAAAAAAGCCGAACAATTAATGCGTGATTTTAAAGAGTAATCCATTAAGTGCGGTCAGAAAATGACGTATTTTATTTAAAGAAACGTTCATAAAAAAACCTCCTCAATTCTGAGGAGATTTTTTCTTACCTAAATCACGCATTACATCAAATACGCAAAATTTGCCCACAATGGCAAGCTGGCCGTCATAAATAAGAGAATGAGAAGGCTGTTATAAGACAACGCCCATTTTTTGAAAACATGGATTGCCAACATGGCGGCCATCACTAAATGCAATAAGAGATAAAGTAACAAAGCAAATTCGTTGCTAAAAACCACCGCACTTTGTTGAAAAAGAATGAATAAATTCACACATACAAACAGCGCATTCAGTGCCAGAAAGGCAATCGCCGCCAACATCAACAATGCAATAAATCCTTTCAGACGATTGCGAGAAATCACTAAAGCTAAATTCGCCAAAATAATCCCTAATAGGATTTGTGCCACGGGGTTAAATTGAATGAAGTTTTCTTCGCTAGCCAGCATCAAGCCATAACCAATGACACCCAACATACCGATGAAACCGGCGATTTTTAATAAGAGATGACGTAATTTAACCTCAAACGGTTGCTTCCATGTGATGATAGTCATTGCCAAACCACAAAGACAAACCAAGTCCATGAATACATGGTGATAGCTTGTCCCTAAACCGAACAACAGCCAAACCACCCAAAATAGACCAAAATAAAGGTTTACCCGCCCTAATCGGGAACGTTGGCCGTTACAAATTTTGCCTTTAATAAAAGCAATCAGACAAATCAACTGTGCCGTTAATACACCAAGCGCCAAATGCGACATTGCGTTGGCCTGCGGCTCCAACCAAAAGGCAAAAAGATCAATAACGAGTAACAAAAAAATGGGGAAGAAAGACGAAAGTGCGGTTAAAAATTTAGGTTGTTCTTCGGACATACGATTTCCTTGTGATAAACAAAGACAAAAATTGCCGTGCATTATGCAAGAATTCCCAAAAACGGTCAAAAGCTAGGACAAAAGTGCGGTTGAAAAACACAACGTTTTTTCAATTATCACAAGGCAAAATAAAGTTATGATCTAAAACATGGTATTTTGCCCTTTCTCTCTCTAAAATAACGCAAAAATTCACCGCACTTTAAGGAACCTTATGCTGCTCAGCATTCTTTACATCATTGGTATCACCGCCGAAGCCATTACCGGTGCCCTTGCCGCAGGTCGAGAGAAAATGGATATTTTCGGCGTCGTTATTATTGCCAGCATGACCGCTATCGGCGGCGGCTCTGTGCGCGATGTGCTCTTAGGGCATTATCCGTTAGGCTGGGTAAAACATCCCGAATATTTTATTATCGTGGCCTCGGCTGCGGTGTTAACCGTATTTATCGCGCCTTTTATTCGCCATTTCATGCGTTATTTTCACACCATTTTCTTGGTGCTGGATGCTGTCGGACTTATTGTGTTTTCCATTATTGGTGCCCAAATCGCGTTAGATATGGGGCATGGCACGACAATTGCCGTAATTGCCGCCATTATTACCGGCGCATTCGGCGGGGTATTGCGTGATTTATTGTGTAATCGTATTCCACTCGTGTTCCAGAAAGAGCTATACGCCAGCGTGGCATTATTGGCGACGGTTATTTACATCGGTCTACAACATCTACAGGTAGATCAAAACATCGTCATTATCATTACCTTGATTGTTGGCTTTATTACCCGCTTACTGGCAATTTACTTTGAATGGGGCCTGCCGATTTTTGATTATCAAGAACAAGATATTTCAACACATCATAAAGACGACAAATTACCGCAAAAAACGAAATAGGAGAAAAGATGTCCGTCAATTTAATTGAAATGGGAAAACAGGCGAAAGAGGCAGCCTTTGTACTTTCCCAACTTTCCCAATGCGAAAAAAATCAAGCCTTAGCGTTTATCGCCGAGCAATTAGAACAAGAACAAGCTCGTATTTTAGCCGCCAACGCACAGGACATTGAAGCCGCCAAACAAAACGGTTTATCCGGCGCCATTATTGATCGTTTATTATTAACGCCTGAACGTTTACAGGGTATCGCTAATGACGTGCGACATGTGATTTCTTTGGTGGATCCCGTTGGGCAACTTATTGACGGCGGTGTGTTAGATAGTGGTGTCAAGATTAAACGTGTTCGCGTGCCTTTAGGCGTTATCGGCACGATCTACGAAGCGCGTCCGAATGTGACAATTGATGTGGCAAGTCTCTGCTTAAAAACCGGCAACGCCGTCATTCTACGCGGCGGCAAAGAAACACAACATTCTAATAAAATCTTGGTGGACGTGGTGCAAATTGCCTTAGAACGTGCCGGCTTACCTAAAGCGGCGGTTCAAGCCATTACGGATCCCGATCGTGCGCTAGTCATGGAATTACTGAAATTAGACCAATATGTCGACATGATCATCCCTCGTGGCGGCGCAGCATTGCATCAATTGGCAAAAGAACATTCCACCATTCCGGTGATTGTCGGCGGTATCGGCGTTTGCCATATGTTCATTGAGGAAACCGCCGATTTGGAAAAAGCACTGCCGGTGATTTTGAATGCAAAAACACAACGCCCAAGCACCTGTAACACCTTGGAAACGCTGTTGGTACAACGTAGCATTGCAAATGACTTTTTACCTAAACTGGCAGAAACGTTGAAAGAGAAAAACGTAAAATTACACGCAGATCCGACCGCACTTTTCTTATTGCAAAAAGCCGGTGCCAATGTGGTGCCATTAGTGGAAGCCGAACTGAAACAAGAATGGCTTTCATTGGATTTAAATGTGGTTGTCGTCGAAGATTTAGCACAAGCCGTCGCACATATTCGTCAATATGGCAGTCAACACTCCGACAGTATTTTGACCTCTTCGCAAAAGCAGGCGCAGCAATTTATCGCGCAAGTGGATTCGGCGGCAGTTTATGTCAATGCCAGCACCCGTTTTACTGACGGCGGACAATTTGGTCTAGGAGCAGAAGTGGCGGTAAGCACACAAAAATTACACGCTCGCGGCCCAATGGGATTAGAGGCACTCACTACCTATAAATGGGTGTGCGTAGGCGATTATTCGATCCGTTCTTAAAAAAGAGGGCATTTTTTAAATATTATTTAAAAATCAAAATTAATTGTTTGACAAAACTCCGGTAAATCAGTATTTGTAGAGTAAACACACTAATCATACTTATTTATCGGAGTTTTTTTATGTCTCATCTTTCAGTTGCTAAATTCGGTGGCACCAGTGTTGCCAACTACCCCGCCATGCAATCTTGCGCCAACATCGTGATTGCCGATCCCAATACTCGCGTTGTTGTTCTCTCTGCTTCCGCCGGTGTCACCAACTTATTGGTCGCCTTAGCAAACGGTTGTGAAGAACCGGAACGCAATAAATTGCTAAATGAAGTGCGTCAAATTCAAGAAAACATTTTGACAGAATTAAAAGACGACAGTCGCGTGCGACCAAAAATCGAAGCCTTATTAGCCAATATCACCTCATTAGCGGAAGCCGCGAATTTAGCCACCTCCTTGGCATTAACCGATGAATTAATCAGCCACGGTGAAATGATGTCTTCCTTGATTTTTGTGGAAGTGTTGCGTGAATTACAAATTGAAGCCACTTGGTTGGATGTGCGTACCATTGTTGCCACAAACAGCCATTTCGGCAAAGCCGCACCAAATGATGAACAAACCCGTCAAAACTGCGATAACCTCTTGAAACCGTTAATCGAACGCGGTGAGTTAGTCATTACTCAAGGTTTTATCGGCCGTGATGAACAAGGTAAAACGACCACCTTAGGACGTGGCGGTAGCGACTACTCTGCTGCTTTACTCGCTGAAGTGCTCAATGCGCAAGATGTGTTAATTTGGACCGATGTTGCCGGCATTTACACCACCGATCCTCGCATCGTGCAAACTGCACAGCGCATTGATACCATGAGTTTTTCCGAAGCGGCAGAAATGGCAACCTTCGGTGCGAAAGTATTGCACCCGGCAACCTTACTTCCTGCCGTGCGCAGCAATATCCCGGTCTATGTCGGTTCCAGCAAAGCGCCACAAGACGGCGGCACTTGGGTCACCCGCAATCCGCAACCGCGCCCGACATTCCGTGCGATTGCCTTGCGTCGTGACCAAACCTTGCTCACACTCTCCAGCTTAAATATGTTGTATGCACAAGGTTTTTTAGCGAATATTTTCACGATTTTAGCCAAACACAAAATCTCCGTAGACACCATCACAACATCGGAAGTTAGCGTTGCCTTAACCTTGGATAAAACGGGTTCAGCCTCTTCCGGTAAAAGCTTACTCTCTCAGGAATTAATCGAAGAATTAAGCCAATTCTGCACGGTGAAAGTGGATACCGGCTTGTCTTTGGTCGCCTTAATCGGCAATGAACTCCACACAGCCTCCGGTGTCGCCAAACGTATTTTTGAAACCTTAGATGCGTACAATATCCGTATGATTAGTTACGGTGCCAGCACTAACAATATTTGCTTGTTGGCAGACAGCGATAAAGCCGATGACATTGTTCGTTCCTTACATCGCTCTTTGTTTGAGTAAAACGTATGAAAAAATGACCGCACTTTGTGGTCATTGGTTTGTTTGGAAAAACCTCACGTCTGTTTGATGTGGTAAAGGGGAGAAGATGAAATGTCATTTTCTCCCTTTTTCATTGGATTCGGTGATTTTTTCTCGCCGGTTATTTTATTAAGAGGTGTTGCTTACGAAGACCCAGGACCAGCAACATGCCACCATAAACGATTGCCGCTAAAACAATCAGCCATGCGAGCCAATGTACGCGGGTAAGAAAACTCATGGCATTCCATTCAATGAGTGTTGGGCTGTTATACCAAACCAATAGCCCCATCATAGCGGCGGCACAAAAAACTTTCAGAAAAAATACCGCACTTTGACGGCTAAAATGATAAACATCCGCTTTTGCCAAACCACGATAAAGCAGATAGGCGTTTAAGGTTGCAGACATGGCTGACGCCATCGCCAAGCCTACGTAACTGAAAGGAATCGCTAATAAATTGAACGCCATGTTACTCACCATGGCAATGATGCCGATTTTCACCGGCGTTTTGGTGTCTTGGCGGGCGTAATAACCATTGGCCAAAATCTTGATTAACATGAAGCTTAGAAGCCCTACGTTAAAGCCCCACAGGGAATAAGAGGCGGCCTGAACATCGTTAAAGGTAAAGCTACCGCGCATAAACAGCACGAGCAACATCGGTTGCGCCAACACAGCGATACCAATCATTGCCGGCACACCGAGCAATAAAATCATGCGTACGCCCCAGTCCATTGTGTTGCGAAAATCCACCGCACTTTTAGCGTTATCATCACGGTTCACATGGTGCCGAGCAAGGGTTGGCAAAATCACCGTAGAAATGGCAATACCGAACAACCCAAGCGGAAACTCTAACAAGCGGTCGGAATAATATAGCCAACTGATGGAGCCCGTCATTAAAAAACTGGCGATAAAGGTATCAAGGAGCAAGTTGATTTGGCTTACAGAAACCCCGAATAAGGCGGGAATCATCAGTGTGCGAATTTTCTTCACGCCTTCGTCATGCCACGCCCATTTGGGTTTTACTAATAATTTGGCTTGATATAAGAAAGGCAGTTGAAACAGAAATTGTAATAACCCGCCGAGAAAGATCCCGATAGCCAAGCCTAAATCCGGATTTTCCAACTGCGGAGCCAGCCAAAGTGCGGTGGCGATCATGGCAATATTGAGCAACACCGGCGAGAACGACATCACGCCGAATTTACCGATGGTATTCAGAATTGCACCGGACAGCGCTACGAAGGTCACAAACCATAAATAAGGAAAGGTGATTTTGAGCAGCAACGAGGCTTGTGTGAATTTTTCCGCATTCGGCCCGTCATTCAGCCAATCCACAAACCAACCTGTGCCGAAAATTGCCGCGACCACCGGCGAACCGATCATCGCTAATAAGGTAACGACCGTGACCAAACCACCTAACGTTCCCGACACCTTGCCGATAAATTCACGGGTTTTGGATAAATCACCGGATTTTTGATATTCCGCTAACACCGGTACAAATGCTTGTGAAAACGCCCCTTCGGCGAATAATCGGCGGAGGAAATTAGGAATACGATTGGCGAATAAAAATACGTCTGCCGCCGCACCGGCACCGATTAAATTGGCAATCACCACATCGCGTACCAAGCCTAATACGCGCGAAACAAGCGTCATGCCGCTGACAATAATGCCGGATTTTAATAATCTTTTGCTCAAAACGAATTACTCTGAATAATAAAATTTGCCTAATTGTATAGAAATTTCGTTTTTACGCTATATTCTAAGGGAAAAAACTGTTAAAATCCCGCGCACATCGTTTGTGTGAGCCCATTTAGGAAGCACTTGTTAAGAATAACGATGCTTACTTTCGGTTGTGTCTCACCGAAATCAAAACAAAATCCCCGTTGACAAAAGTACAAGAAATCGGCATATTTACGCCCCTATTTTGTCACTATTAACTAACAGAAATTTTTAGGAGTTTGACCTTGGCTAATATCAAGTCAGCAAAAAAACGTGCGGTTCAATCTGAAAAACGCCGTCAACACAACGCAAGCCAACGCTCTATGATGCGTACTTACATCAAAAAAGTTTATGCCCAAGTCGCAGCGGGCGAGAAAGCAGCAGCTGAAGCAGCATTCGTTGAAATGCAAAAAGTTGTTGACCGTATGGCTTCTAAAGGCCTAATTCACGCTAACAAAGCAGCAAACCACAAATCTAAATTAGCTGCACAAATCAAAAAACTAGCTTAATTTTGCCTTTTCATTATTAAAGAAAAACCGCTCATTTGAGCGGTTTTTTGTTATAGCCAGCCAAAGTCTGGTTATAAAAACCATACGCTATGCGTATGGAGCCCCTCCTCGTAGCGTGCAACTTGTTGCACGAATAATTAACCTCGATGTATTTCATGCGTAGCGTGCATCTTGATGCACGACCAAATTACGCACGGAAGGTTATTTAACGCTTTCGAGCATTCACGATTTCGTGCAACAAGTTGCACGCTACGATTCACTAAGTGATATGAAAATAAACACGGTGACCAGTTTTCACAAGCTCCTTGAGGGGCTTGTGAAGTATAGGCTCTTATAGGGGAGCCTAAAAACCGAACGTTTTACGTGCGGATTGTTATTTTTCTTTTTTGATGGGACGAGAAGTAAAGTGCGGTGAAAAAACATTTCATTTTTCAACCGCACTTTTATCGCATTAATGTAACTCTTTGCCTTTTAATTCCGGCACTAAACACACTGTTGCTAACATATCAATGACATAAATCACCGCGAGAAAAGCAATGGCGGTTTGGAAGGAATACGCAGAAACCACGGCGCCCACGGCGACCGGGCCAAAGCCACCGACAGCGCGACCTAAGTTAAACAACACGTTTTGCGCAGTAGCGCGTGCTTGAGTCGGGTAAGCTTCTGCCATTAACGCACCATAACCGCCCATCATGCCGTTCACAAACATCCCTAAGAATGCCCCGGCAATTAACATGGTATTCGGCTCCGTTAATTGAGAATACGCAATGATGCTGACCACAGCCCCAGCTTGGAACAATAAGAAGCTCGGTTTACGACCAATGTGATCCGCCAAACGCCCGAAAATCCAAATGCCCGCCATCATGCCGCAAACGGTCACCGCCGTCCATACGCCTGATTTCGTCAAGCTAAAACCAAGTTGTTTGGAAAGGAAATTAGGCATCCAAATCATAATGCCGTAATAACCGAAGTTTTGTACGGAGGTCAGGATAACCACGCCCAAACTGACTTTCGCTGTGGCTTTATCTTTCACTAATAACTTGAATGACTCCAATTTAGACGCCCAACGGTTTGTTGGCTTTGGAAGTGCGGTCTGTTTTTGCACAAAAATGTCAGGCTCATGCAAACGGGCACGTAAATACCACGCGACAAATGCCGGGAAAATCCCCACCAAAAACATGCCACGCCAGCCAATTTGTGGCAATAATAATGGGGTTAACAATGCTGCCGCTAATACACCGACTTGCCAGCCAAGCGCCACATAAGAAGCCGCTTTCGCACGGTGACGTGCCGGCCAAGCTTCCGCCGCTAATGCCATGCCGATCCCGAACTCGCCACCTAAACCAATACCGGCAATGGTGCGATAAATCAGTAAATCCCAATAACCTTTCGCCAATGCGCATAAGCCGGTGAATACCGCAAAAAGAATGATCGTCCACGTTAACACGCGCACACGGCCATATTTATCACTCAATGCACCGAAAACAATGCCACCGAAAACCGCACCAACCAATGTCCAAGTTACTAAAGAACCGCCTTGTGCCGGGGTTAATCCCAAATCGGCAGAGATGGCGCTTAACATAAAACCGAGAATAAGAAGATCGAAACCGTCCATCGCATAGCCGACGGCAGAGCCTAGCAAGGCTTTCCAGCCATAGCTATTTACTTTTGTTGTCATATTGAATTGTCCTTCTGTTACTCACAGGTAACATTTAAAGTTTATAAAGAAGTGATTTTTTAGCTTGTAGAAAACAAGGCACAAAAAATTGTGCGCTAGTTTACTGCTTTTTAAGAAAATTTCAATGAATGGCATGATAAAATCGGTAGAAGATTTGGCGTTCCTCTCGTTAAATTTCCTACACGGTGGTACAATCGCGGCTTAATTTTATTCGCTAAGAGATACGTTATGTCCCGTCAGAAAAAGACCCGTCGCGTGACGGATATTATGCCGACCCGCAAAACCGATAAAAAACCGACCGCACCACGTTCAGGTCGTCAGTCAACGCGTTATGAACTTGATGCAAAGGCGCGTGAAGAGAAGAAAAAACGCAAACACAAAGGATTAGCCTCAGGTTCCCGCCATAGTGCGGTGAATGTGAAAGCCGAAAATCAAGCGTTGGAGATGAAAGATCCGCGCATTGGCAGTCGTAAAAAAGTGCCGTTGATGGTGGAGTTCGTCAATAAACCGCAAAAAGCGCAAGCAGAATCAGCCGCAAAATCTGAACCAAAAGCAACCTTGGATCCGATGCTTGAATTAGAACAATTGGAGAATAATGAATGCTTAAATCACTTGTTGGATCAACTGGAAGAAGGCAAGCAATTGTCTCTCAAAGATCAGCAATTTGTGGATGAGTGCTTAGCGCGAGTCGCGCAATTAATGGAAGAATTAGGTATTGTAGAAGACGAGGAAAACGCCGAAGATTTATACCGCACTTTTGAGACAATCAACATTAACCAATTCAAATAAACCCGTTATTTATTATGTGGAAGACAGTATTATTGCTTGTGGCAGTTTGTATCATTGTGGGGATGATAGGCTATGCCACCTATTTATTGCTTGCCTTGCAAAAGCAAAAAAAGGCGTTGCAACAAGCTCGTCGAAACCGAATCAATCGTATTAAGGAAAGCATCGAAATCATTGCCAAAGCCATGCTGAATGACGATTGCAATCTTTCCGAGGGCGTGTTGCGCCTGAAAATGCTATTAGAACCGGTGGGAATGAGCATTAAAAACCATGTTACCATGCTGCAGTTATACGAAGTGGTTGAAACGATGCCGACACATGAGGCGCGCAACGCATTAAAAAAGAACGAACGTATGCGTTTAGATTTGCAACGTGAAAGTGCTGAAGCGGCACTTGAAAAAAACATTAAGTTGGAGTTACATCAGCTATTGGCTGATATTGAAAAATTATAAAAAATATTGGGGGAAATTTAATGTCCGAGATTATTTGGGATTTGGCATTAATTCAGAAATACAATCAATCCGGTCCGCGTTACACGTCTTATCCGACAGCATTGGAATTTAATGAACATTATACGAACGAGGATTTTATTGCTGCTACACAGCGTTATCCTGAGCGCCCGCTGTCTTTATATGTACACATTCCGTTTTGCCACAAACTTTGTTATTTTTGTGGTTGTAATAAGGTCATTACCCGCCATCAACATAAAGCGGATATCTATTTGGATTTTCTTGAAAAAGAAATTAAAGCGCGGTCAAAATTATTTACAAACCGTGTGGCGACCCAAGTGCATTGGGGCGGCGGCACGCCGACCTATTTAACGGAAGCACAGTCTGCCCGCTTAATGAATATGCTACGTGAACACTTCAAGATCGCTGACAATGCAGAAGTGAGTATTGAAATGGATCCGCGTGAAATTGAGCTTTCTATGCTGGACCATTTGCGCAACATTGGTTTTAACCGTATTAGTATGGGCGTGCAAGATTTCAATAAAGACGTGCAAAAAGCGGTGAATCGCGAGCAAGATGAGGCATTTGTCAATGCTTTATTGGTGCGCGCCCGTGAGTTGGGTTTCCAATCGACTAATTTGGATTTAATTTACGGTCTTCCGTTGCAAACCGTAGAAAGTTTTATGTTCACATTGCAAAAAGTGATTGAGCTCAATCCTGATCGTCTCAGTGTGTTTAACTATGCCCACCTGCCAAGCCGTTTTGCCGGTCAGGCGAAAATTAAGGAATGGCAATTACCTAAACCGGAAACTAAGCTGGAAATTTTGCAAAAAACCATCGAAACCTTGGGAAATGCCGGATATAAATTTATCGGTATGGATCACTTTGCGAAACCGGATGATGAACTTGCCATTGCACAGCAAAAAGGCATTTTGCATCGTAATTTCCAAGGTTACACCACACAGGAAGAATGTGATTTGCTGGGATTGGGTGTGTCGGCTATTAGCTTGTTAGGCGACACCTACGCACAAAACCAAAAAGATCTGAAAACCTATTATGCCCATGTGGAGGAAAATGGCATTGCCTTACACAAAGGCTTGGCGATGACAGAAGAAGATTGCCTGCGTCGTGATGTGATTAAACAATTAATTTGTAACTTTAAATTAGCGTATGCGCCATTAGAAAAACAGTACAACATTAACTTTAAACAACACTTTGCAGAAGATTTAGCGTTGCTAGCGCCTTTGGCTGCCGATGGTTTATTGGATATCGGTGAGGAGCAAATCACGGTTTCCGCAAAAGGACGCTTGTTGATTCGTAATATTTGTTTGTGTTTTGACACTTACTCTCGCGTACAAGCCAAGCAACAGCAATTCTCGCGGATTATTTAAGAAAAGCCGACATCGTATTTCCGGCTTGCTTTTTGCCGGGAAAAGAGTAAAATCCACAGGCTTTTTGTCTATATATACAGAGAAAAAAGTAAGTTTAACTCTCATTTAACTTTCGATATTTGAGGGTTTTCTTTTTGTAATTAAATTATTAGAGGAAGGTTATGGTAACCATTCGTTTATCTCGTGGCGGAGCTAAAAAACGCCCATTTTACCAAATCGTAGTTGCTGACAGCCGTTCACCACGTGACGGTCGTTTCATTGAGCGTGTGGGTTTCTTCAATCCAATCGCACAAGGCAATGCAGAACGTGTTCGTATCAATTTAGACCGTGTTAACCACTGGGTTAGCCAAGGTGCTTCATTGTCCGATCGCGTTGCGAGTTTAGTAAAAGAAGCGCAAAAAAACGCCTAATTTTACTTTTTTGAGGTGATGAATATGCAACAACAAAGAATCGAAACTGTCGGCAAATTAGGTTCGACTTATGGTATTCGCGGTTGGTTACGTATTTACTCATCCACAGAACAAGCTGAAAGTATCTTTGATTATCAACCTTGGTTTTTGAAAATCAAAGGGCAGTGGCAGCCAACCGAACTGGAAAATTGGCGTCATCATAATCACGAAATGATCGTTAAATTAAAAGGCGTGGATGATCGTGAAGCGGCGCAAATTCTTGCCAATGTGGAAATCGGTGTCGATTTATCGGTATTTCCAACCTTGGAAGAAGGGGATTACTACTGGCACGATTTAATTGGTTGTGCTGTGGTGAATCTGGAAGGTTATGCCATGGGAACCGTGACTGAAATGATGGAAACCGGTTCTAATGATGTATTGGTGGTAAAAGCCAATGTAAAAGATGCTTTCGGGAAACAAGAGCGGTTAATTCCGTTTTTGTATGAACAAGTAGTTAAAAGAGTCGATCCCGCCACTAAGACGATTACAGTGGATTGGGACGCTGGTTTCTAATCTCAGGTATGCCGTAGCGCTTTGCGGTAACATTAACATAAGGCTCAAAAATTAAGGCTAAATTATGTGGATTGGGGTAATAAGTCTGTTCCCTGAAATGTTTAAAGCAATTACGGAATACGGGGTAACCGGCAGGGCTGTTAAGCAAAACCTGTTACAAGTGCGGTGCTGGAATCCAAGAGATTTTACGCACGATAAGCATAAAACCGTGGATGACCGTCCTTATGGCGGAGGCCCGGGAATGCTGATGATGGTGCAACCGTTAAAGGATGCTATCGATTCAGCAAAAGAAGTCGCAGGCGAAGGTGCAAAAGTGATTTATCTCTCGCCGCAAGGTCGTAAACTCGATCAACAAGGCGTAGAGGAATTAGCGCAGAATCAGAAATTGATTTTGTTATGCGGCCGATATGAAGGCATTGACGAGCGTTTGATTGAAACGGTTGTTGATGAAGAATGGTCGGTAGGTGATTATGTCCTCACCGGCGGTGAATTACCGGCAATGACGTTAATTGACGCAGTTGCCCGTTTTATTCCCGGTGTACTCGGTAAACAGGCTTCCGCAGAGGAAGATTCGTTTGCCGACGGATTACTGGATTGCCCGCATTATACGCGTCCTGAAGTGCTTGATGGATTAACCGTGCCACCCGTGCTGATGTCGGGACACCATGAGGAAATTCGCAAATGGCGGTTAAAACAATCGTTATTGAGAACATGGTTACGACGCCCTGAGCTACTGGAAGGCCTAGCTCTGACTGACGAACAACGTAAGCTGTTAAAAGAGGTGAAAGCCGAATATAACAGTAAACTCAGTTAAATCTAGGATCAAAAAGGATCAAAAATGTCTAACATCATTAAACAACTTGAACAAGAACAATTAAAACAAAACGTACCTAGCTTCCGTCCAGGTGATACCTTAGAAGTGAAAGTATGGGTTGTTGAAGGTAGCAAACGTCGTTTGCAAGCGTTCGAAGGCGTGGTTATTGCAATTCGTAACCGTGGCTTGCATTCTGCATTCACCCTACGCAAAATCTCTAACGGTGTTGGTGTTGAGCGTGTATTCCAAACTCACTCTCCGGCAGTGGATAGCATCGTAGTGAAACGTAAAGGTGCGGTACGTAAAGCAAAACTTTACTACTTACGCGCACTTTCCGGTAAAGCAGCTCGTATTAAAGAGCGTTTGGGCGAATAATTTCGTATATTTAGAAGAATCTGCACGCGAAACGTTAGATAACATAACTCACGGACTAAGGTGCAGATTTTTTTATTTGTTAGCGTCCGACTATCGCCTCAGCCACAGGATTTCCTTTCCCTCTTTTCTTCCTATTCTCTCACTTGTTTTCTCCTTAAATCACGTCATTAATGCTTTTAACCTATTGATAAGTTTTGATTTACAAATCATTGAAGAGGATTATAATAAATGCGACTTATTATCAGTTAAAGAAAATTCCTATTCACAGTTTTCTTTTATTTATTTTTTCGAGCCTATTCAAAGGAAAAACAAATGCCGCAGATTTTTGACTTTTTACAAAAGTACAGTGATTACATTATTATCGGTTTATTGCTTTTTATGAGCGTCTTAATGCTCGCCATGGTGATTGAGCGTTTTATTTTCTTAGCCCGCGTTAAAGTCAGTCGATATTCCACCATTCATGCACTTGAAATTGATTTAAACCGCAATCTTACCGTAATTTCTACCATCGGCGCGAATGCACCTTATGTTGGTCTGCTAGGAACCGTTATCGGTATTCTTTTAACCTTTTATCAAATCGGTCAAGCCGGTGGTGAAGTCAATGCCGGCGAGATCATGATGCATTTATCTTTGGCGTTAAAAGCGACCGCACTTGGTATTTTGGTAGCTATTCCGTCAATGATTTTCTATAACGCATTAGGACGCAAGGTTGAAGTTAACCGTTTGAAGTGGAAAGTCTTAAATTCTCAAAAAGATAAAGAAGAAACCGAAGCATAAGGAATTCCTGTGAAAAAGTTTGATGAAATCAACATTATCCCTTTCATTGATATTATGTTGGTATTGTTGGCTATCGTGTTGATTACTGCTTCTTTTATTTCACAAGGAAAAATCCAAGTGAATGTACCGAAAGCAAGTGCTTCTGTGGCGTTTAAATCTAGCGAGCTGGCAAAATTATTAACCGTTACGGCAAAGGGTGAGCTGTTTTTTAATGACAAACCGACCACGCTTGAAGCGCTGGAGACTGAAATTGCCGGTTGGGATAAAACCCAAAAAGTGACCTTAAAGATTGATGCGGATGCCACATTCCAAGATTTTGTGTCTGTCACGGATTTATTGGCGAAAAATGACATTAAAGATGTCGCCATTGTGGCAACGAAAGATAAAGGTGGCGAGGAACCAAAAAACACGAATCCGCAGGCGCTCAAATCAGTGGAATCTCAAGGGACAAAACCTGCAGAACAAGCCGTCGGTGCCGGCAAGTAGGAGAATGTGAATGCAGAATGCAAAACGTTCACTCTTGAGCTTTCTCTTATCTGCCGCGATTCATATTGCGATAATAGTTTGGCTTTTTGGCAGTCATGTGAATACCACGGATACGAGTGCTAACAGTGCGACCGGTGAAATTTCAACCAGTATTTCCATGGAAATGATGATGGCCATGGTAGAGGCTGATCCGCCGCCGGTGGAAGAAAAAGCCCCGGAGCCGGAAAAACAGGAAACTGTTGAAGATCCAACCGTTAAACCGGAACCGCCAAAGGTTGAAAAACCAAAAGAACCGGAAAAACCGCAAGAGCCGAAAGAGAAGCCAAAAGAAAAACCTAAACAAAAGCCAAAAGAAAAACCGAAAGTCAAACCAAGCCCTGATGTGCCGATAGGTGACAGAACGGTTGAATCTAACGCTTCTGTGAATTCAAAGGCAACGACAACCGGTCCGGCAACGACGACGAATCCTAACTTAGTGGGGAATGGCGCTAGCGGCAGTGAGCTTGATGCTTACCGTTCTGCGTTGCGCCGTGAAATTGAGCGACACAAACGCTATCCTGCTCGCGCGAAAATGATGCGTAAGCAGGGCGTGGTGACGGTTTCCTTTACTATTGGTGCAGATGGTTCTATCACTGGCGTAGCGATTGCGAAGAGTTCAGGGGTTGAAGATTTGGATAATGCAGCGTTAAGTGCGGTAAATAGTGCCAGATCGATTGGGCCTCGACCGGCAGGCATGGGCGCATCGATTTCTGTTCCGATTAGTTTTAAAATCGATTAGTTTTTCTGACTGACAAAAATATGCCTCGGGATTGTGTGACAACCTGAGGCGTATTTTTTTGCGGTTAGCCTTAAAAAGAAAAATAGGCTAAAATCAGGGCATTTTTAACCACGAGAAATTCCTTTATGTCAGTAAAAACTCTTGAAAATCAGACCGCACTTTTACAGCAACAAGAACAACAATTACGCGATGCGGTGAGTCTTGCCCTTGAAATCGCCCAAAAAGCCGGTGTGGCCGCCGAAGTGGGTGTGACGAAATCCGGAGGGTTATCGGTTTCTACCCGTTTAAAAGATATTGAAAACGTTGAATTTAATAATGATGGCGCATTAGGCATTTCAGTTTATTTAGGTCAACAAAAAGGCAATGCCTCCACTTCCGATTTAAGCCCTGAAGCCATTAAAAATACCGTAGAAGCCGCATTAGCGATTGCGAAATATACCTCACCCGATGATTGTGCCGGTTTAGCCGACAAAGCATTAATGGCATTTGATGCACCGGATCTCGATTTGTATCACGCGGCAGATATTGATGTGGATCGTGCTGCGCAGTTGGCATTAGAAACAGAAAACGCGGCGCTAGCATTTGACAAACGCATTGTTAACAGCGAAGGCGCGTCTTTCAATGCACATACCGGCGTGCGAGTGTATGGCAATAGCCATGGTATGTTGCAAAGTTATTTATCCAGCCGCTATTCGTTGTCTTGCTCAGTTATCGCTGCACATGATGATCAACTGGAACGGGATTATGAATACACGGTTTCCCGTAATATAAATTCGTTAGAAAGTGCACAATGGGTGGGCGAAAATGCCGCACGAAAAACCCTTGCTCGTTTACAACCGCAAAAAATCGCCACGCAGCAAGCGCCGGTAATTTTCCTAAATGATGTGGCGACCGGCTTAATCAGCCATTTAGCTGCGGCTATTAGTGGTGGCAGTTTATATCGTAAAGCCAGTTTCTTGCTAGATCATCTTGGCAAGCAAGTTTTGCCGGATTGGTTTCATATTAGTGAAAAACCGCATTTAATTGGTCGCCTTGCCTCAACGCCATTTGATAGCGAAGGCGTTAGAACACAGGATTTGGAGATTATCCGTCAAGGGATTTTGCAAACCTATTTGCTTACCAGTTATAGCGGTCGTAAGTTGGGTATGCAAAGCACGGGACACGCCGGTGGCATTCACAACTGGTTGGTCCAGCCTAATTCATCTGGAAAACTGACCGCACTTTTACGTGAAATGGGACGCGGGTTATTGGTAACAGAAGTGATGGGGCAAGGGGTAAATTTGGTTACTGGTGACTACTCACGTGGCGCCGCCGGATTCTGGGTGGAAAACGGTGAAATTCAATATCCGGTGGCTGAAATCACCATTGCTGGCAGATTGCAGGATATGTTACGTAATATTGTGGCAGTTGGGGATGATATTGAACATCGTTCAAATATCCAGACCGGTTCGATCCTGTTGGAAAATCTGAAAATTTCCGGAAATTAGATCCTATTTTATTAAATGATAATAATTCTTATTGACAAGAATGAGATCTCTGATACAATGCGTTCCATCTGTTAAGTATTGCAGTTAAGGTGATTGGTTTCATTTTAAAGTTTGCATCATGCTCCATAACAGGTAGAGTAAAAAGTAAATTCGTTAGGGTATTCAAAAGACTGAAGTTTAAACTTCAGTCTTTTTTTTGCTAAAATACCCGCACTTCACTCCCATTAAAAAGGCGATTATTTCATGAAAAAACATCACGTTGACATTCTTATTTCCGAACAGGATGTGCGCAGTCGCATTGCGGAATTAGGCCAAGAAATTACCAATTTTTATCAACATAAAAATATCTATACGCCATTGGTTGTTGTCGGCTTGTTACGTGGTTCTTTCATGTTTATGGCAGATTTAGTACGCGAAATTCACTTGCCTGTGGAAATCGATTTTATGACCACATCCAGTTACGGTAATGCCATGAATTCCAATCATGATGTGCGTATCAGCAAAGATCTTGATGGCGATATTAAAGGCAAACATGTGCTGATCGTGGAAGATATTATCGATACCGGCTACACCTTACAAAAAGTGCGCGATATTTTAAATCTACGCGAGCCGAGTTCGTTGACCATTTGCACGTTATTGGATAAACCTTCACGCCGTGAAGTGGATGTGCCGGTTGATTGGGTAGGATTCACTATTCCTGATGAGTTTGTTGTCGGCTATGGTATTGATTACGCACAACGCCATCGTAATCTCGGCTACATTGGCAAAGTGATTTTGGACGAATAGATAAGACCAGCAGATGGGAAGATCAACAGATGCTGATTTCCCATCTTCAATGAGGCGGATTAATAATCGCTATTATTGTCTTTAATCCCTTTCACAATAGCAATACCGGCACTGGCACCAATGCGTGTTGCGCCGGCTTCAATCATCGCAAGCGCTGTTTGCGTATCTCGAATCCCTCCGGAGGCTTTAACACCAATGTCTCCCACAACCTGTTTCATCAACGCGACATCTTCTACGGTAGCGCCGCCCCGATTAAAACCGGTTGATGTTTTAACAAAGGCGACCCCTAAGGCTTTACTGATTTCACAGGCTTTTACAATTTCCTCTTTTGTGAGCAAGCACGTTTCTAAAATGACTTTTAACGGTTTACCCTGACAGGCAGTTAAGACGGCTTGAATATCTTCTTTTACAGCAGCCCATTGATTTGATTTAATCCAGCCCACATTGATGACCATATCAATTTCATCCGCACCGGCAGCAATGGCGGCTTGCGTTTCAAATACTTTGACCGAGGTTAGATTCGCACCCAATGGAAAGCCCACGACAGTACAAATTTTTATCGGTGTGCCGGCCAATTTTTGTTTTGCCAAAGGAATATGACACGAGTTAATGCAAACAGAAAAAAATTGATATTCAATGGCTTCATTGCATAATGTTAAGATATCCGTTTCTGTTTTTTGTGCGGTTAGCGCGGTGTGATCAATGTAGTGAGCGAGGTGCTTTGCGTTCATTATGAAGACTCCTGTTATTGCAAATAAATAGAAGTAAATTATAACGCAAAGACCTACCGGGGTTGTGATCTGGATGCTATTTTGTGTATTTAGCGATCATGAATGTGATGGTTTACATACACATCAAAGCGGTGATTCTTCGTTTCGCGTGAAAAGTGCGGTGCTTTTTGCGCGAGAAAATCAGCGTAGTCGGGGCGCTTGACCACGACGCGCTGACGGGCGAGTTGGAGTGCGGGCGCAAGTAGTTCGTCCGCATCTAAATCGGCACCGACCAAATGTTGAAACACGCGCATTTCTTTCTTCACCAAAGCGCTTTTGGCTTTGTGTGGGTACATCGGGTCGAGATACACCACATCAGCGAAATCCGTGTCAGGATTCAGTTGATTGATGTGTTGATAAGGCAACAGTTGCATATTTTGTTGCATCCATGGGCCGATTTCTTCGTCGGCATAAGCACGTTGTAAGCCATCTTGTAACAACAAACGTACGACCGGGTGGCGTTCAACCAGTTTCACTTGGCAGCCTAGCGCCGCCAATACAAAGGCATCACGCCCTAAGCCTGCCGTGGCGTCAATCACCGTCGGCAAATTATCTTGTTTAATACCTACCGCTTTTGCCACCGCCTCACCGCGACCGCCACCAAATTTGCGGCGATGTGCCATAGTGCCGCCGACAAAATCCACAAATATCGCGCCTAATTTTGGCTCGTCTAATTTGCGTAATTCCAGGCGTTCCATGCCTTCCGTTTCCGTCCACACTAACGCCAACGGGCTGTTCGGATCGTGCGTTAACCCGGCTTCGGCAAAAAGTGCGGTGGGTTTTTGCAGTGTTTGGGTTTCGCAGAGGAGTTGGATGTTCATGTTTATCCCTTTCTCACCAACCAAACGCCCGCTTCCATATGTTCCGTATAAGGAAACTGGTCGAACAAGCCGGCTTTTTCAATACGATGGGTTTGGCTGAGGGCTTTTAGGTTGTCGCATAGCGTATATGGATTGCAGGAAATATACAAAATGCGCTCATATTGTTGCACCAGTTTAACGGTTTCCGCATCCAAGCCGGCACGTGGCGGATCAACAAAAATGGTGTTGCATTCATAGGCTTGCAAATCAATGCCTTTTAAGCGATTAAATTCGCGCACGCCTTGCATCGCTTGCGTGAATTCTTCCGCTGACATTCGGATGATTTGTAAGTTGTTTATCTGATTTGCCGCGATGTTAAATTGCGCAGCGGCGACCGAAGGTTTGGCAATTTCTGTGGCCAACACTTTACGGAAATTTTGTGCCAGCGCGATAGAAAAATTGCCGTTGCCGCAATAAAGCTCCAATAAATCCCCTTGGCTATTGCGAGTGCAATCTACCGCCCATTCCAACATTTTGCTGTTTACTGCTGCGTTTGGTTGCGTAAAGCTGTTTTCCACTTGGCGATAAATGTAGTCTTTGCCGTGCACGCATAAGATTTCATCTACATAATCCTGTTCCAGACAAATTTTTTGTTTGTTGGCACGCCCGACAATTTGCACGTTAAAACCTTGCTGCTGTAACTGCAAACGCAAGGTTTGCGCAGCGGTTTGCCAGTCTTCATCCAAGGTTTTGTGATACAACAAACTGACGATAATCTGTTGGCTTTGCGTGCTTAAATAATCGATTTGGAACAGTCTGTGGTGTAATATCATTTGCTGTTTTAACAACGGTAATAATGCCGTCATCATGCGATTAATCAGTTCGCTGGCGATAGGGAAATTATCTACCCGATAACGTTGTTTGCTCTGTTGATCGAACATGATGTGATAGAAATTATCACCTTCATGCCAAATGCGAAACTCTGCCCGCATACGGAAATGCTGCGTTGGCGAGGTGAACACCTGCAAATCAGGTGCAGCAAATGGTGATAAAAGTGCGGTCAGTTTTTGCTGCTTTTCTGCGAGCAATTCGGCGTAACGGTCAACGGGTAAATTAAGCATAGCATTCATGGAATTGGCGGTCGTAAAAACAAAAGGCTCGGAATCCCAAGCCTTCTGATTGTTGTTTAAGTGATTAGTCTGCCGAGTAGTCGTCCAGATTGTCCACGCCAACCACACCGGATAAGGTGTAAAGGCGTTTGTTGGTGGAGATACGGCTACGATATTTCTGCCAGGTTTTTTCGAAGAAAGTTTCCGCAGCACGTTCACCACGACAGAAAGCCACGAAGTCTTTCTCTTCTTTGGTTGACGGCTTACGTTCGCCTGAATCTAATGCGCGGAAGGCTTGTCCGTATTGTTCTAAAGCTTGTGCTTCTTTGATGGTGTAATCACCGTGACGGGCAAAACCGCGCGGATAGTTTTTGTCGTCAAAAAAACGACGGGTTACGCTAAAACTCTCAGCCATATAATCCTCTAAAATGGGTATCGAAAATAAAATCGGCAGGCATTAAACCAATTTTTGTTTATTTTTGCAATAAACCTTTTACGGTTTGCACATATTCATCCACAAAACTGTTTTCATTATGGGCTAAGCCTTCCATATTCACGCGATATTTGCCGTTAACATAAAAATCCGGTACGCCGCGCACTTGGTATTTTGCTACTAAGTTTTGCTGTTTGCTGACCAAACCGTTGACGGCAAAGCTATTAATGCCACCATCGAATTGCTCAGCAGAAATGCCGTTATCAATGAAGATTTGACGAATGTCATCCATGGATTTTAATGCATTAGCCTGTGCCGCTTTAAATAATGGCATTCTGACTTTTTCTTCGGCGTTAATGGCTAAGGCTAATGCCCATGCGCGAGTGAGGTTTTCTGATTGACGACCTAAGAAGTCCACATGGTATTGTTTGAATGATGTGCCTTCAGGTAATGCCTCGGCAATTTTTTGCGGAATGTGATATTGCGTTTCAAAAGCATAGCAATGTGGGCAATAGAAAGAGAAAAATTCGATCACCTCAGGTTGTGCGGTGCGCTGTTGTCCTTCAATGACAAGATATTGTTTACCTTCCGTTAAATCCAACGCGTGTGTAGAAAGCGAAAAGGCAGCAGCCATTGCTAAAAAGAACCATTTTTTCATGTGTCATCCTCAACTAATTGATTTATTTAATAATACCGCGTGCTTTTAATAACGCAGTTTTAAAGTCTTCTTCGTAATCTTTTTTAATGCCGGGAATCGGCTCGAATTTGTCTTTGCCGGCCATTTTTAAGTGATAAATAACGACTTCGTCAGGCAGTTCCGCAAGCGGTTTGTTAAACCCGGCTTCATCAGCGATTTTTTGTAAAATCTGCATTAATGAGAGATCGGCGTCTTTAGACCAATAAGGTTGTAAAAGTTCCAACACTTCATTCAGGCGATGACATTTCATACGCATTTCCTTATTATTGAAAAAATTAAGCAAGATCATACTGTAATTAACCTCGGAAGAAAATATGACAATGTCAATTAGTGCCGTCATTTTAGCCGGCGGACAAGCCAAGCGAATGGAGGGGGCGGATAAGGGATTGCAATTATTGCACGGTAAGCCGCTATTTCAATTTATTTACGATCGCTTGCATTCGCAGGTGGAAACGATTTCTATTAATGCCAATCGCAATCAGACAATTTATGCCACTGCAGGCGTGCCGGTGTTTGGTGATAATCTCGAAGGCTTTCAAGGGCCGTTAAGTGGGATTTTGACGGCGTTGGAACGAGCGGATTCCGATTTTGTTTTATTTGTTCCTTGTGATAGCCCATTCTTCCCGGACAATTTACTGGAAAAACTCAAAAGTGCGGTGGATTTTCACGGCGTTTCTATTGCTTATGTGCATGATGGCGAACGTGAACATCCTACGTTTTGTTTAATGGCGCGCAGTCTAAAAGACCAGTTGGCGACTTATTTAGCCTCCGGCGAGCGCAGAATGTTGCAGTTTATGCGTCAAAACGGGGCGGTGAGTGTGGACTTTTCCGAAAATAAACAGGCATTTACTAACATCAATACATTAGCGGATTTAACGTATTTTAACCAGCAGAAGGATTTTTCGGGGTTTATTGCTAAATAGGGGAGCTGCGTTATAGAATAACGGCTTATTTTTATTTATGGTTAAGTGAAATTTAAAGGTTTCTCATGTTAAAAAAAATTTCTGTTTGTTTTTTAATTGGCACGCTGAGTGCGTGTTCGTTTTCCTCTTATTTGCCTTTTTCTTCCGCGCATAAAAAAATGGTGATTAATCTAGAACAATCAAAAATCGATAAAAAATCCTATGCTACGGCTTATGCGGCAACGGTGGAAACGTATCAAGGTCGCGTTGATCGTGATTATTATGTCAATTCTTTTGCTAGTGGAGCGAACGACTGGTATTTAGGTCGAATTCTTGTGCCGGTGGAACAAATCAAAGAAAAATTACATAAAGGCGGGCATGACTCGAATATCTATGCGTATTACAGCGGCGTGATCCATGCCGCAGCATTACAAACCAATTTTGGTAAGCTGAATGCGACATGTTGGAGCCATATTGATACGCCAAGCGTGACCCAAGGTATTTATGATGCCATGTTAGATTTACAACGTGGCAAAGTGCGGTCTGAAAATGACGAATATATCGTGCAAGGTTCCGAGGAATTACTCAAACTTTGCGGTAGCAAATAATCAAAAACTGTCGGTTTTTACCGGCAGTTTTTTGTATTTTAAACCTTGGCTGAAAGGTTTTTGCAGGATTCAGCACCCGATTTATACCCTCGTAGAAACAAGGAGACAGAATGTTTAATTTACCCGAAAGTAACATTCATTTGGCGGCGAGTGCCGATAATAAACAGCAAGCCATTACGCTGGCGGCAAATGCCCTTGAACAGGCCGGTTATGTGGAAAGCGGTTATTTACAAGGCATGTTAGGGCGCGAACAACAAACATCGACCTTTTTAGGCAATGGCATTGCCATTCCGCACGGCACGTTAGAAACCCGTAGTATGGTAAAAAACACCGGCGTGCAGATTTTCCAGTTTCCACAAGGGATTGAATGGGGTGAGGGCAATATCGCTTATGTGGTGATTGGCATTGCGGCGCGTTCTGACGAACATTTGGCATTATTGCGTCAACTGACTCACGTTCTTGGCGATGAAGACACAGCAGAAAAATTAGCCACGCTCACCGATGTGAAGAAATTTCGCGCCATTTTAATGGGTGAAGCGGACGAATTTAATGTGGTTGATGAAAACATCAGCTTAGATGTGGACACCAGCAGTTTGCTCACCTTAATCGCCATTAACGCCGGCAAATTGGAACAACAAAGTGCGGTCAATCATCAGTACGTTTCGGAAGTCATTGCCAATCCGGCATTGCCGTTGGCACAAGGCCTATGGGTGACCGATGCCGCCGTAGGAAACCAAAAGAATGGGTTGGCGTTCAGTCGCGCAAAACAGGCGTTTAATGTGAATAATAAAATGGTGCATGGCGTGGTAACGGTGGCTTATGCCAACGAGCAAATTGACGAAGCTTTAGCCCGTCTGTTAGATGCCAAGGTACAGCAAACCCTATTAAACGGTGACAGTACACAGATTGCTGCGGCATTAAACGGCAAGGCGATTCCGCAAGCGATGACACCGATGACATCAACGGCGTCTGCCGTGCCATCTGTGGCTGCCGGCAGTGTTGTCGGCACCTTTACCATTCGTAACGAGCACGGTTTACACGCCCGCCCAAGCGCCATTTTGGTTAACGAAGTGAAGAAATTCGCGTCTAAAATTACTGTGGAAAACCTCACACGTGCCAGTGCACCGGTGAGCGCCAAAAGTTTGATGAAAATTGTCGCCTTGGGCGTGACGCAAGGTCATCGTTTACGTTTTGTGGCGGAGGGCGATGACGCACAAGCTGCAGTAGAAGCTATTGGTAAAGTGATTGCATCAGGGCTTGGCGAAACGATTTCCGCAGTGCCACCAAGCGAACCGGACACTATTGAAGTGATGGAGCGAGTTACGCCGGCAATTTCTGCGCCAAGTGGTGAAAGTGCGGTGGAAAATCCGAGCGAATCCGTGGAAGGTATTTTTGAAGTAAAAAATGAACATGGATTGCATGCGCGCCCCGCGGCGATTTTAGTCAGTGAAGTGAAAAAATATAACGCCAATGTTGCCGTACAAAATCTCGATCGCGATACACCGTTGGTTAGTGCAAAAAGTCTGATGAAAGTGGTGGCGTTAGGTGTAGTGAAAGGCCATCGTTTACGTTTTGTGGCCACCGGAGAGCAAGCACTACAAGCTATTGAGGGTATCGGTGCAGCAATTAATGCAGGATTAGGGGAATAATGATGGCAAAAGTCGCAACTATCACTTTAAACGCCGCTTATGACTTGGTCGGGCGTTTAAAACATATCGAATTAGGTGAGGTCAATACCGTGGAAACCCTGGGGCTTTTCCCTGCGGGTAAAGGCATTAACGTGGCGAAAGTGTTAAAAGATTTAGGCGTTGATGTCACGGTGGGTGGTTTTCTTGGTGAAGACAACCAAGGGGATTTTGTCACCTTATTCGATAAACTGGGATTACAAGACAAATTCCAACGCGTGCCGGGCAGAACCCGAATCAACGTAAAAATTACCGAAACCGAGGCTGATGTTACCGATTTAAACTTTTTAGGCTATGAAATCAGTGAAAGCGCGTGGCAACAATTTGTGGTGGATTCTCTCGCTTATTGCCAATCTTTCGACATCGTTGCCGTGTGTGGCAGTTTACCACGCGGCGTGACACCTGACTTATTTGCTGATTGGCTAAAACAACTCCATCAGGCGGGCATAAAAGTGGTGTTAGACAGCAGTAATGCAGCGCTAACTGCGGGCTTGAGCGCACGCCCTTGGTTGGTGAAACCGAATCATCGCGAATTAGAGGCCTGGGTGGGTTATACCTTAAATTCACTGGAAGAAATTGTGTCTGCTGCCAAAAAATTAAAAGCGCAAGGCATTGCCAATGTGATTATTTCCATGGGCGCTCAAGGTTCCGTTTGGTTAAGTGACGAGGCTGTGATCCAAGCTCAACCGCCAAAATGCGAAAATGTGGTGAGCACCGTGGGGGCAGGCGATTCTATGGTCGCGGGTTTGATTTACGGCTTACTTAACGGTCTTCCTCAAAAAGACACCCTTGCCTTTGCCAGTGCGGTGTCCGCTTTTGCCGTGTCGCAAAGTAATGTCGGGATTGCCGACCGCTCGTTGCTCGATCCTATTTTAAATCACGTCAAAACGACAGTTATTGAGGGATAATCTTATGCATATTTATTTAACCCCAACCGCCAACTTCGGTCATGCAAAGGCCTTTTTATTGCGTGAAATGCTAAGCAAAGCCGCGCAAGCGCAACATCAAATCGTGGACAGTGCCGAGGCGGCGGATCTGATCATCGTTTTGGGGAATGTTTTACCCAATAATGCTCAATTCAGTGGCAAAAAAGTGTTTTTGGCAAAAATTGACGAACATTTCAACGCACCCGAAAACTTGTTAGACCAGGCCATTCAACAGGCGCAGGATTATGTTCCGCCTGCTGAAAGTGCGGTCGTTTCTAACGGTAAAATGAAAAATATTGTGGCGGTGACTGCTTGCCCGACAGGCGTAGCGCATACGTTCATGTCTGCCGAAGCCATCGAAACCTACGCCAAACAACAAGGTTGGCAGGTGAAAGTGGAAACCCGCGGACAAGTGGGTGCGGGCAATGAAATCACGGCAGAAGAAGTGGCGGCAGCGGATTTGGTGTTTGTGGCAGCGGATATTGACGTGCCGTTGGACAAATTCAAAGGCAAATTAATGTATCGCACCTCCACCGGACTTGCGTTGAAGAAAACCGCGCAAGAATTCGATAAAGCCTTTAAAGAAGCCAAAATTTATGAAGGCGGCGCAACGTCCGCGGCGAAAGCTGAAGAGCGCGGCGAGAAGAAAGGCGTCTATAAGCATCTCATGACCGGCGTATCGCACATGTTGCCATTGGTGGTGGCGGGCGGTTTGCTTATCGCCATTTCCTTCATGTTTGGTATTGAAGCATTCAAAGACGAAAACATCGCGGGTGGCTTGCCGAAAGCTTTAATGGATATCGGTGGTGGCGCGGCGTTCCACTTAATGATCGCGGTGTTCGCAGGTTATGTGGCGTTCTCCATCGCCGACCGTCCGGGACTTGCCGTGGGGTTAATCGGCGGGATGTTGGCGACGACTGCAGGCGCGGGGATTTTAGGCGGCATTATCGCCGGTTTCCTTGCAGGCTATGTGGTGAAAGGGCTTAATGATGTGATTAAATTACCACCAAGCCTGATGTCCCTTAAACCGATCTTAATTTTGCCGTTATTGGGATCCTTCATTGTCGGCTTAGCCATGATTTATCTCATTAACCCGCCTGTCGCGAAAATCATGACGGCGTTGAGTGAGTGGCTAAAATCCATGGGCGATGTGAATTCCATGGTGCTTGGCGTGATTATCGGCACCATGATGTGTATCGACATGGGGGGGCCGGTAAACAAAGCGGCTTATACCTTCTCCGTGGGCATGATCGCCTCTCAGGTTTACACCCCAATGGCAGCGGCAATGGCAGCAGGTATGGTGCCACCAATCGGCATGGCGATTGCTACTTGGTTAGCGCGCAATAAATTCACTGCGAATCAACGTGATGCGGGTAAAGCCTCTTTCGTGCTTGGTTTGTGTTTTATCTCCGAAGGGGCATTGCCATTTGTGGCGGCAGATCCGCTCCGTGTGATTATCAGCAGTGTGATTGGTGGCGCAACTGCCGGCGCCATTTCCATGAGTTTAGGCATTACCTTGCAAGCGCCGCACGGTGGTTTATTTGTGGTGCCGTTTGTTTCTGAGCCATTGATGTACCTTGCGGCTATCGCCATAGGTTCCGTCGTCACCGGTGTGATTTATGCGGTGATTAAACCGAAGGCAGAAGCATAAAGTTGAACAAAGTGCGGTGGATTTTCACCGCATTTTTTATCTTATGAGGACATACTATGCCATTTAGTGAAGAGGAAAAGCGCAGCCTTTTATCTCAAAAAGGCATTGGTGCAACGATCTTAAAGCGTTTGGAAGAAATGGGATTAGATGACGTCAAAATACTGGCGGTGACGAGCCCGGATTTTATTCTTCAACGCGGTGCGGAAATCACCGGTTCAACCTGTTGGCGAAATAGCCCACAAGCCAGAAAGGCGATAGAAACAGCAGTGAATTGGGCAAAAGACTGGTCTCAAAAATAACCGCACTTTAGTGTCGGTTCCCAAAAGGCGGCTTAGCAAACCAGACTAAAATAAATAACGCCAAAAACAGCACGGCGGATAACCAAAAAATCTCGTTGGCACCGAGGATAAACCCTTGCGATGTAATGTTACGGGCAAGCAGGGAAGAGGTTTGTTCTTCGCCCATGCCAAAATGCTCCATCATCTGGTAATACTGTTGTGCGTTTGGGTTATACGGCGTAATGGCTTCGGTCAGCTGTGAGTGGTGAACGGCTTCACGGTTATACCACAAGAATGTCGTAAGGGAAGTACCGATAGAACCGGCGAGGGTTCGCAAAAAGTTAAATAAACTGGAAGCGGAGGCCATTTTGTGTGCCGGTAAATCGGACAGCGTAATGGTGGTAAGCGGCATGAAAAAACAGGCGACGGCTAAGCCTTGTACCATTTGCGGCAATGCCACATCGGCAAAACTCATACCCGGTTCAAAGGTAACGGCACGCCAATAAAAGGTAATGGCATAGACTACAAAACTGATGGTAACCAAAATACGCATATCGATTTTATGTCCAAACTTACCGATAAGAGGCGATAACAAAATCGGGAACAGACCTACGGGGGCGGATGCTAAACCTGCCCAAGTCGCTGTGTAGCCAAAAACCTGTTGCAGCAACAAGGGAATTAACACCACGGAGCCGAGGTAAATTAAAAATGCCAAGCTGGTGGATAAACAGCCCACAGTGAAATTGCGTTGCTTGAATAGGGAAATATCTACTACTGGGTTGTCGTCCGTCAGTTCCCAAATGACAAGTGCGGTTAAGGTTACGGCGGAAATGACAGCAAGGATAATGATTTCAGTGGAGTTAAACCAATCTTGCTCACGCCCTTGATCTAGCATTAATTGCAAGCAGCCTACCCCCAATACCAATAAGACTAATCCCACCGTATCAATAGGTTGATGCTGAATTTTACTTTCTCTCGGCATTAATATTTTCCAACTTGTACTGATAATGAACAGTCCAACGGGCACATTAATAAAGAAGATCCACCCCCAATGTAAATTATCACTGATCCAACCGCCGAGAATGGGACCGAAAATCGGTGCGACTACTATGGTCATTGCCCAAAATGCCAATGCCATGCCCCGTTTTTCGGGAGGATAGTTATTGAGTAGCAAACTCTGAGACAGCGGAATAATCGGGCCTGCCGCTAATCCTTGGAAAATACGGCACAGAATCAACATTTCTAAGCTATGAGAAATACCGCATAACCAAGAGGCCAACACAAAAAGTGCGGTGGAAATGAGGAATAATTTTACTTCCCCGAAACGTTTGGCAAGCCAGCCGGTAATGGGAATAGAAATGGCATTGGCAACACCAAAAGAGGTAATCACCCAAGTGCCTTGGCTGAACGATGCACCGAGATCGCCGGAAATTGTCGGAATCGCCACGTTTGCAATGGTGGAATCCAATACTTGCATGAACGTGGCAAGGGATAGCGCTAACGTAATGATACCAAGGTCTGCGCCTTCAATAGGTTTTTGCATGATGGGCAAGCCTTAGTTTGTGTTATCGCGAATAATTTTTTCGATGAGATTTTCCACCGCACTTTGATCATAATTCAACGTATTGGTGGAATAGAGCGGCTCAGTACGTTTTTGTTGCGACAACATTTCACCACGGGTATCTGAAATATTCACTTCAACCAAGGTAGATAAGCCGATACGCAACGGGTAGTTAGCAATTTGTTGTGCATCTAGGCTAATGCGGACAGGTACGCGTTGTACTACTTTTATCCAGTTACCGGTGGCATTTTGTGCAGGGAGTAAAGAGAATGCGCTGCCGGTGCCCATTTCGATGCCTTCTACTTTGCCGTCAAATTTCACATCATGACCGTATAAATCAAAGGATAATTTCACCGGCTGCCCGATTCGCATATCTTTTAATTGTGTTTCCTTGAAATTGGCATCAACCCACATTTGTTCGTTGGAAATGATCGCCATCAGCGCACTACCTACTGCGACTTTTTGTCCCACTTGTGTGCTTCGGCGTGCCACATAGCCATCGACCGGGCTGGTGATTTTGGTGCGTTGTAAATTGAGCCATGCCTGTTTGACCGAACTGATGGCTTTTTGAATTTCCGGTTGCTCTTTTAGCGGCACATTCATTAATAAGGATTGATTGGCAGCAAGTTGGTTTTTTACGGCTCTTAAGTTGGCTTCCGAGGTCATTACCGCTTCTCTCGCGTGTTGTAGCGATTCTTTATCAATTGCTCCGCTTTTCCCTAACTGTTCACGGCGTGCTAAATCGCCTTGTGCTTTCGTTAACGCCGTCTGGTTAGCTTGAACCGTTGCTTCCAGTTGTTTCACGGTGTAGCCCAACTGCGAAATTTGGCGTACTGCACTTGCTAAGGTACTTTGCGCTTGATTGAAACTCAGTTGATAATCTGTGTCATCCAGCTCAAGTAACACATCTCCCGCGTGTACAAAATCCATGTTTTCAACATTAATTTGTCGTACGTTTCCGGCAATTTGCGAAGAAATCATGACTTGATTGCCACTCACATAGGCGTCCTCGGTGGTTTGATAATTTTTAATAAAATAGGACCAATATAATCCGGCGAGGATCGCCATGAGAATAAGAAGAAAAAAGAAAATGCCTAAGGCTTTTTTGCGTGTATTTTTTTGGGGGGAAGCAGTTGATTGGCTTGCGTCTGTCATTTATGTTCCTTTTTTAATAGCTTTTAAAAATGATTATTAGTTATTTGATTTTTATAATCTATCAATTCTATTTAGTCTAACAATTGGCGCTATTATGTGCTTTTTTCTATACTTACGCCAACAAAAACGAACGGTGTTAGGTTTTTCAATCGTTCATCTTTTTATAAATTAACAAAGTAAAGTATAGGAGAACATATCATGTCAAAAACATTTATTGGTTTAGATACCGCAAAATCTGAAGAATTAGCTGCAAAATTAAATGAATTATTAGCCACTTATCAAGTCTTCTACACCAACGTGCGTGGTTATCACTGGAACATTAAAGACGTGAACTTCTTTGAATTACACGCAAAATTTGAAGAAATTTACACCGATTTAGTGGAAAAAGTGGACGAAGTAGCAGAACGTATTTTGACCTTGGGCTACACCCCAAACAATGCGTTTAGCCAATATTTAAGCCATTCTCGTATTAAGGAAGATATTGCTGTGAGCACTGCAGTTGCTTGCTTAAGAGGCACACTAGAAGGCTTTAAAGTGTTACTGGCTCAACAACGTGAAATTCTTGCGTTGGCGGCAGATGCCGGCGATGAAGGTACCGTTTCACAAATGAGTGATTACATTAAAGCACAAGAAAAATTAGTTTGGATGTTCCAAGCCGCTTGCCAAACTTGTGCAAACTAATTTGCGCGATTAATTAAAGAAAAACCTGCTTGATTGAGATTAAGCAGGTTTTTTTATGGACAAAAGTGCGGTGAAATTTTAGAACGGTTTATCAAATAAAAATCCTCTCATATTTCACCGCGCTTTTTTGTTTTAATAAGTTGAATTGCAATTAAGCGCATTGGGGAATGGTACTGTCGTTATTTGTGCGTTTGGATAAATTAAGGTTGGAAGGTGAAGAAAAGTTGATATAATCACGCCCTTATTCATTTTAACATTGTACAAGAAATAGACATTATGACGAAATTCACTTATTGGCAACGTGCGAAAGTTGCTTTTCAATACATTATGCCGCAACTGTATTTAACCCAATTAGCCGGCTGGTTCGCCCAACAAAAATGGGGGGCAGTAACACATTTCGTGATCAAGGTTTTCGCGAAGAAATACAACGTAGATATGAGCGAAGCAAAAAAAGAGAACTTTAGTGATTATGAAAGCTTCAACCAATTTTTTATTCGTGAGTTAAAAGACGACGCGCGAAAAATCAATGAAAATCCGACCGCACTTTGCTTACCTGCTGACGGTCGTGTGAGCCAAATCGGGCATATTGACGATGAACGTTTATTGCAAGCCAAAGGGCATTTTTTCAGCCTATCTGATTTATTAGCCGGCGATGAAGAATTAGTTAACACCTTTAAAAACGGCGAATTTGCCACGATTTATTTATCTCCGCGTGATTATCACCGCGTCCACATGCCGTGCGATGCGACCTTGCGCAAAATGATTTATGTGCCGGGCGATTTATTCTCGGTCAATCCGTTCTTAGCCGAACACGTGCCAAATTTATTCGCTCGCAATGAACGCGTTATTTGTGTTTTTGATACAGAATTCGGCCCAATGGTACAAATCCTCGTGGGCGCGACCATCACTGCCAGTATGAGTACGGTTTGGGCAGGCGTCATTAATCCTCCGCGCACCGGTGAAGTCAAAGTCTGGACATATCAAGAGGACAACGGCATTAAACTTACCAAAGGTCAAGAAATGGGCGCATTCCAATTGGGTTCAACCGTCATTAACTTATTCCCGGCGAATTCCGTGACCTTAGCTGAACATTTAGAGGTGGATGTTCCGGTAAGAATGGGTGAAATCTTAGCCACGATGAAATAGTTTTATTAACAGAAAGGAAAACAACATGACAGCAGAATTTTTCAATCAAGTGAGATTAGACGATACCGAAGCCAAAGGCAGTTACGGTATCGGTTTGCAAATCGGTCAACAATTATTGGATAGCCAATTGGCGGTGAAAGCAGAAGCCGTCGCAAAAGGGATTTACGATGTGTTAAATCAACAGGCACCGGCATTAGATTTCAATGAAATCAGCCAAGCGTTGCAACAATTGCAACAACAAGCCGCGGAAGCCCAACAAGCGCAATTCAAAGAAATTGAAGCCGCTGGCAAAGCCTTTTTAGAGACGAACAAACAAAAAGACGGCGTGAAAGTCACCGATTCCGGCTTACAATATGAAGTGTTAGTTGAAGGCAACGGCAACGTGCCATCGACAACCGATAAAGTACGCGTTCACTACACCGGCACATTACCGGACGGCACCGTATTCGACAGTTCCGTCGCACGCGGTCAACCGGCAGAATTCCCGGTTAACGGCGTAATCAAAGGTTGGATCGAAGCGCTTTCCATGATGCCGGTCGGTTCTAAATGGCGTTTGGCAATTCCACACGAATTAGCCTATGGCGAACGTGGCGCAGGCGCAGCCATCCCACCATTTAGTCCATTAGTGTTTGAAGTGGAATTGTTAGAGATTCTTTAATTTATCTCTCTCATAAAAAAGCCACACGCGATATTGACGTGTGGCTTTTTTTATTCCTATTTGACGACGGTTCCCACAATACTTCGGGTCGTTTCCCGCACTTCAGTGAGTTGTACGCGAATTCGGTCGCCGATTTTGTATAACCGCTGATCTTTCACATAAAAAGCGATTTCATCAGGATTAATCACAACCTCTTCTTTATTGTCGTGCAGCGTTGAGGCAGGAATAAACATGGAAGCGCCGTTTTCTAATAGCATGACGCGTAAACCACCACGGCTCACATCTTGTACTTCGGCTTCAAATTCCGGTCTGTCAGTAACTTTATCCGCCAAATAACGGCAATATAACCAGTCGGCAATATCACGTTCTACCAAACGATTTTGGCGACGGGCTTCTTGTAAGCGGGCAAGTACGCTTTCTTCCGGTTTGGTGAAATTGCGGTTGGCTAAATGGGCTTTGATTAAGCGATGGTTCACCATATCCGAATATTTACGGATTGGCGATGTCCACGTGGCATAGCCGTTTAAGCCTAAACCAAAGTGCGGTGCCAATTCCGCTTTAAATTCTGCGAACGTGAGAAAACGACGCAAACGGAATTCCAAATAATCCCCTTCAATCGGTTCAATATCATGGCGCATTTGGCAGTAACCTTTTAAGGTTGCCAAATTTTCTGGCGCATAACGACTTTGTAATTCCGCTTTATTTTCATCATTGGCTAAATTAGCTAACAAGAAATGGTGGGCGTTTTCCAAGAATTTTTTATCGAATCCGCTGTGCGTGTTGAAGATGCCGCATTGCAGGTTTTCATGTAAAAATTGGGCGGCGCAGATATTGGCAATAATCATGGATTCTTCCACGATTTGGTTGGCAATACGACGGTATTCCGCTTTAATTTCTTGTACCTTGCCGTTTTCTGCCAGCACGAAAGAATAATCCGGTTTTTCTTTAAAGAGCAGAGCGTGGGTTTTACGCCATTGCGTTCTGGTTAGGGTAAATTGGTGTAGCCAGTGAATTTGCTGTGCTGTTTCCGGATTTTCCGGTTGCCAAGCATTGTCTTTGCCTTCTAGGTAATCGGAAACATTGTTATAGGCTAATTTGGCTTTAGATTGCACTTCTGCCAATACAAATCGTGAAGGCGCGGTGATATTGCCGGCTAAATCTGTTTGAATATAACACACCAATGCCGGACGGGTTTCGTGAGGTTTTAAAGAACAAAGCTCATCGGAAAGTTCGCGCGGCAACATTGGAATATTGAAGCCGGGCAGATAATTGGTGAAACAACGTTGTTTGGCGTCTTTTTCGATTTGTGAATTTAAACTGATATAAGCCGTCGGATCGGCAATGGCCACCACTAATTGCCAGCCGGTTTGTTCACCGTTTGAAGTGAGCGGCTCAATATACAAGGCATCGTCCATGTCCTGCGTGGTTTCAGAGTCGATGGTGACGAAGTGAAGTGCGGTCAGATTTTCGCGTGTTTCTTGATCCTGTATTTCATAGTGATCTTGTCCTTGCACCGGTTCACGCGGTTGTTCGTGACGCGCAAGAGTCACCCACCAAGGTGCCAGTTCATCATCAGCATGGCAAATAAATTGAGTGATTTGCGCATAGAAAAAACGATTGTCGCGCAAAGGGTGGGTTTTTAAGGTTGCCACAACCCAATCGCCTTCCTGTAATTCTTCTTTGACGGCTTTGCTTTGTGCGGCGCCAATGGGCTGATTGATGTTAGGATGATCAACAAGCACCTGTAATTTCTTGTCTTTATTGAACCGCACTTTCGCGATAAAACGGGTAAGCATCGGCTCGATTAAGGCTTCCGGTTCGGCTTGTTCTTTATCGCCTTGTTTTTCAATCGTGGCGCTGATCTTATCGCCGTGCATCACTTTTTTCATGGCAATAGGGGAAATGAAATAGCTTTTCTTGTCGCATTCCAAAAAGCCGTAAGCCTTGTCCGTACCTTTCACCGTGCCTTCCACACGTTCTTTGCTGTCATGAATTTGTTGTTTGAGTTGTGCGAGTAATGGATTATCTTGGAACATAATTACGTTGGGCGGATTTTCGTCCGCAGATAAAGTGAAAAACGATAACGGCAGACTGAAGTCCACCTTACAAAAGAAAAGGCAGGTCAAAAAACCTGCCAATAAATAAAGGAAGAAAAAATTATTCTTCGCCTAATTCGCCCATGGCGGTGATGCTGAAACCGGCATCAACATGGACGATTTCACCGGTGATACCGGAGGCTAAATCAGAACATAAGAATGCAGCGGAGTTGCCTACATCTTCGATCGTCACGGTGCGGCGTAATGCAGCAGTTTTCTCGAAGGTTGCCAACATTTTCTTGAAGTTTTTAATGCCGGAAGCCGCTAAGGTACGAATCGGGCCTGCGGAAATGGCGTTCACGCGAATGCCGTCTTTACCTAAATCCGCTGCCATCACACGAGTGGCTGCTTCAAGAGAAGCTTTGGCTAAACACATCACGTTGTAGTTTGGAATGGCACGTTCTGCACCTAAGTAGGACAACGTTAATAATGCCGCGTTAGGATTCAAATATGGACGTGCTGCTTGCGCCATTGCTACAAAACTGTATGCACTGATGTCGTGGGCAATGCGATAACCTTCGCGGGTTGCCGCATTCACATAGTCGCCGTCTAATTGATCGCCCGGTGCGAATGCGATGGCGTGTACGAAACCATCAAATTTATCCCAGTGTTTGCTTAATTCTGCGAAGCAGTTTTGAATGCTTTCATCGGTGGCAACGTCTAACGGAAGCACGATGTTTGCGCCAAATTCTTTGGCAAATTCTTCAACACGCGGTTGTAATTTTTCATTTAAATAAGTGAAAGCCAATTCTGCGCCTTGCTCTTTCATCGCTTTTGCAATGCCGTAGGCGATAGAACGATTGCTGGCGAGACCTGTAACTAAAATACGTTTACCTGTTAAGAAACCCATAATTATTCCTGTTTGTTTTAGTGAAAAAATTGGCGAAATTATACTTGTTTTGCCTTATAGGAGCAATTATCAGAGTAAGTGTTCCGATATGTTAGGATAATTTATTAAAAGCTAATTTATTCAGATTGATTATGCTGACTATGTTTGCCAAGTGCATAGAGCGTAACTAAGCCTAATCCAGTAACAACAATGTTGCGGGCGGTAAACAGTTTTTTACTTACTGCCGTGAATAGTAAAGAACGTATTAAGGGTTGATTTAACACTGAACCTAAGAAATTTATATTCTGGAGAGGAGATGAAATTTCTCGTTTTGTTGTATTACCTTGTGAACGTAATTTAAGTCGCAATATATTGCCCTTGAGTACTAAAAGTTCTTTTTCTTCTTCTAAACGCATTATCACTTCTCCTACTCTTGTTTGGATTTACCTATAATATTTTTTAATGCATTAATGTCTTGTTGTATCTCTATTACTGTATCCATCATAAATGTTTTTTGTTTTTTCAAAAAACGCGATAACCCAAAGGCTAAAAACAAAACAATCAATAGTGCGATAACACTGATAGAAAAAAATGCGGTAATTTTATTTTCTGGAGAAAGGTAGGAATTCAAACCAAATAATAAACTAATAAAAGAAACTAATAAAAGTAAGAAGGCGAACAGTATAATAACGAGAGTTGATAACAAAGAATTTTTTAGCTGGATAAAGTCAATCCGAAGCATTTGCAAACGGATTTGTGTTAACTCAAGGGTTGTAATCAATGTATTTTTAATTTTTTGTATGATTTGCATTCCATCTCCTTAAGCTGTCTGAAACGAAAATTGGCTGCGCAGAAAAACTAGTATACGCAGCCATTATTTAGTAGAACGATTTTAGTAAATAACAACTATTTTTTACTGATGAGTACGCCCAGTAATAACCCAATAACAGCGGCAGTGCCGATGGCTTTGTAGGGGTTTTCCTGTACTAGAGTATCAGTGTTCTTAATCACCTCTTTAGTTTTTTCAACGGCTTCTTCTTGAAGAGAGCTAAATTGTCCTTTAATCGCTTTAACTTGAGAACTTAAACTTTTTTTCAATTTTTTCAGTTCTTCTGCGCCGGCTTCACTTTTTTCATTAAAGAGCTCTTCAGCATTATTCAAAATGTCATTTAGTTCTTCTAACAGTTCTTTGCGTTTTGCATCGAATTCTTTACTCATAGTGTTTCTCCTCTTGTTAGAATGTAATAATTAAAATACCAGCAGAAATAATACTTCTATTCCTAGATGGTTACTGATTCTATACATATATTTTATAGAGAAGTCAAGGGTAAATCTGTTATGCCGGATTATCCATATCCTTAAATTCCACCTCAAAACCGTGTTCTTTTGCCAGCCACTCGCCCAAGGCTTTTACGCCATAACGTTCAGTGGCGTGGTGACCTGCAGCAAAAAAATGAATCCCTTGCTCCCTCGCAGAATGGATCGTTTGTTCAGATACTTCGCCTGTAATAAAGGCGTTGCAACCTTGGGCTGCAGCAAGAACAATGTAATCTTGGCCTCCACCGGTGCAGATACCGATTTTGCTGATAAAGTGCGGTCCGTTTTCCGTGCAAATTAATAGTTTGCGGTTTAACACCTGTTCGATACGTTCGGCAAATTGTTCGGCAGTTAACGGTTCTTTTAAGGCGCCCCAAACAGGAATGTTGGCCGAGCTTTATCGCCTTGTTTTTCGATCGTAGCGCTGATTTTGTCGCCGTGCATGACTTTTTTTATGGCAGGTGGCGCAATAAAGTAGCTTTTTTTATCACATTCTAAAAAGCCATAGACTTTATCGGAGCCTTTTACCGTGCCTTCTACACGTTCTTTGCTGTCATGAATTTGTTGTTTGAGTTGTGCGAGTAATGGATTATCTTGGAACATAATTACGTTGGGCGGATTTTCGTCCGCAGATAAAGTGAAAAACGATAACGGCAGACTGAAGTCCACCTTACAAAAGAAAAGGCAGGTCAAAAAACCTGCCAATAAATAAAGGAAGAAAAAATTATTCTTCGCCTAATTCGCCCATGGCGGTGATGCTGAAACCGGCATCAACATGGACGATTTCACCGGTGATACCGGAGGCTAAATCAGAACATAAGAATGCAGCGGAGTTGCCTACATCTTCGATCGTCACGGTGCGGCGTAATGCAGCAGTTTTCTCGAAGGTTGCCAACATTTTCTTGAAGTTTTTAATGCCGGAAGCCGCTAAGGTACGAATCGGGCCTGCGGAAATGGCGTTCACGCGAATGCCGTCTTTACCTAAATCCGCTGCCATCACACGAGTGGCTGCTTCAAGAGAAGCTTTGGCTAAACACATCACGTTGTAGTTTGGAATGGCACGTTCTGCACCTAAGTAGGACAACGTTAATAATGCCGCGTTAGGATTCAAATATGGACGTGCTGCTTGCGCCATTGCTACAAAACTGTATGCACTGATGTCGTGGGCAATGCGATAACCTTCGCGGGTTGCCGCATTCACATAGTCGCCGTCTAATTGATCGCCCGGTGCGAATGCGATGGCGTGTACGAAACCATCAAATTTATCCCAGTGTTTGCTTAATTCTGCGAAGCAGTTTTGAATGCTTTCATCGGTGGCAACGTCTAACGGAAGCACGATGTTTGCGCCAAATTCTTTGGCAAATTCTTCAACACGCGGTTGTAATTTTTCATTTAAATAAGTGAAAGCCAATTCTGCGCCTTGCTCTTTCATCGCTTTTGCAATGCCGTAGGCGATAGAACGATTGCTGGCGAGACCTGTAACTAAAATACGTTTACCTGTTAAGAAACCCATAATATTTCCTGTGATTTGCGTTAAAAATTGCGGTGTAGTATAAGCGAAAACGTCTTTGAATACAAAGCCGACCAATTTATCAAAACAAAAAGCACTTATTCAGTAGTGAATAAGTGCGGTTGAATTATTGACTGTTTTTTTAGAAATTGACACGAATACCCAGTTTGGCGCCGACTTCATTTAATTCTAAATCGCGGCTAAATCTGTTGTATTCAATATTTCCATTTAAGCTAATGCGTTCATTGATCTTGTATTGCGCCCCACCAAGTGCGCCAAAACCAACATAATTATCACGATATTTAAGATAATTGAAGCTTTGACGAGTTGTTCGGCTTACGGTGGCGTTGATATTGTTATGCGATAAACGAATACCAATATAAGGAACGAGCTTTGCATTGATGTCGTTAATGTTGAAATCATACAGTCCGGTGACACCGACAGAGCTCAATTTGACAGAACTCTCTGCGCTGATATTTTCGTCATGTGCAGATTTGTGGATTTTTCTGAAATGGGTGTAATCTACCGCAAGGCGAAATGGATTATCAAAATCGTAACCTAAGCTGATACGTTGATTAAACGTGTTTTGATGGCCGGGAAAATCATCAATGGTAAATTGTGAATATCCCAAATCGCCTTGTACGTAAACATTTTCGGCATGAGCGGACAAGGCAAATGTTGTGGCGAGAAGTGAAATTTTGAATAAATTTTTCATAGATTGGCTCCCGTGAATAGGTGAAAAGATTGGCTAAGGCATAGAAAATGCTATGAATTGATAGAATTATACTGCGCTTTCCTCTAGAATCAATCCGTTCATTTAAACGGTTGCATGGCAATTGAGAATATGGTGAAAGCGTGAATGAAGTGCGGTAGATTTTTTTTCTAAATCTTGAATTTAACGAAATCATCTCCATATAGAGCCAAATTAGCAGAATAGAAAAGAGAGTATGCGATGAGAACAAAAAAATCAGAATTACAAACCATACCGGTATTGCCATTGCGCGATGTCGTTGTGTTTCCTTATATGGTGATGCCGTTATTTGTGGGAAGACCAAGATCTATCCACAGCCTTGATGAAGCAATGAATCACGGCAAGCAACTCTTGTTGGTATCGCAAAAGCAGCCGGAATTGGAAGAACCCGGTATTGATGATTTATACGATGTCGGCACCATTGCCAATATTATCCAGTTGCTCAAACTGCCGGACGGCACGGTGAAAGTGTTAGTGGAAGGACAGCAACGTGCACAGATTTATCAATTGGAAGATATCGGTGAACATTTTCAAGCGCAAATTAAGCCGATTGAAAGTACGCTTGGCAATAAAAAAGAATTACAAGTTGTTCACAAAGCAGCCTTAGATGAATTCCAAAACTATGTGAATTTGAACAAGAAAGTACAGCCGGATATTCTTTCCGCACTTCAACAAATTGAAAATTTGGAACAATTAAGTGACACCTTAGCCTCCCATTTACCGGTTTCCGTTGCCCAAAAACAAACCGTATTAGAAATGAGCAATGTGGTGGAACGTTTTGAGTATTTGCTGGGGTTAATGCAGTCCGAAGCGGATCTATTACAGGTGGAAAAACGCATTCGTAGTCGCGTGAAAAAACAAATGGAAAAAAGTCAGCGCGATTATTACTTAAACGAACAAATTAAAGCCATTCAAAAAGAGCTTGGCGAAGAAGAAAATGCGATAAGTGAAATTGAACAGCTTCGTCAAAAAATTGAAGAGGCAAGAATGCCTTTGGAAGCACGTGAAAAAGCCGAAGCTGAATTGCAAAAACTGAAAATGATGTCGCCAATGTCGGCTGAAGCCACTGTTGTGCGCAGTTATATTGACTGGATGATTCAAGTGCCTTGGCATAAACGCACCAAAGTGAAAAAAGATCTCGCCAAAGCACAAGAAATTTTAGATGCCGATCACTATGGTTTGGAGCGCGTGAAAGAGCGTATTTTGGAATACCTTGCCGTGCAAACCCGTTTAAATCAATTAAAAGGGCCAATTCTTTGCTTGGTAGGCCCTCCTGGTGTCGGTAAAACCTCTTTAGGACAATCTATTGCCAATGCAACAGGGCGCAAATATGTGCGCATGGCATTAGGCGGCGTGCGTGATGAAGCAGAAATTCGTGGTCACCGGAAAACCTATATTGGTTCCTTGCCGGGCAAATTGATTCAAAAAATGGCAAAAGTCGGTGTAAAAAACCCGCTCTTTTTGTTAGATGAAATCGACAAAATGTCTTCTGATATGCGTGGCGATCCAGCTTCTGCTTTATTAGAGGTATTGGATCCGGAACAAAACGCCCATTTCAACGATCATTATTTGGAAGTGGACTACGATTTATCCGATGTCATGTTTGTGGCGACCTCAAACTCCATGCACATTCCAACGCCATTATTAGATCGTATGGAAGTGATTCGTTTATCCGGTTATACAGAAGATGAAAAACTGAATATCGCCACTCGCCATTTGATCAACAAACAAATGGAACGCAATGGGCTAAAAGCCGGTGAATTAACCATTGATGACAGTGCGATCGTGGATATTATCCGCTATTACACTCGCGAAGCCGGTGTGCGTAATTTAGAACGTGAAATTTCAAAAATCTGCCGTAAAGCTGTAAAAACCTTACTGTTAGATAAGAAATTAAAATCCATCAAAGTGACGGCGAAAAATCTACACGATTACCTTGGCGTGAAACGCTTTGAATTTGGTCGTGCCGATACGCAAAATCGTGTTGGCGAAGTCACCGGTTTGGCATGGACGGAAGTCGGCGGCGATTTACTGACGATTGAAACCGCCTCCGTGCCGGGCAAAGGCAAACTCAGTTACACTGGCTCCTTGGGGGATGTCATGAAAGAATCCATTCAAGCGGCAATGACTGTCGTACGCGCCCGTGCAGATAAATTAGGCATTAATCCGGAATTCCACGAAAAACGCGATATTCATATTCACGTTCCGGACGGTGCGACACCAAAAGACGGCCCGAGTGCAGGGATTGCTATGTGTACCGCATTGGTGTCTTGTTTAACCGGTAATCCGGTAAAATCCGAAGTGGCGATGACCGGTGAAATCAGCTTACGTGGCAAAGTATTACCAATTGGCGGTTTAAAAGAAAAATTACTGGCTGCGCACCGTGGCGGCATTAAAACGGTGGTTATTCCAAAAGATAATGTGAAAGATTTGGAAGATATTCCGGAAAATGCTAAACGTGATTTGAACATTCATGCGGTAGAAACCATCGATGAAGTGTTAACCATTGCATTGGAAAATCCGCCAAGCGGTGTTGAGTTTGTCAAACTTGAGCCAATTTCTACGGTGAAAAATAGCCGCCGGAAGAAAGGTATTGCACCAAGTGCGGTCAATTAATGAAAAGTTTTTTAACACGATAAGGATCTATAGAGTAGCGTGCAACTTGTTGCACGAAATCATGAATACCCGAAAGTGTGAAATCACGTTTCATGCGTGGTTTGGTCTTAAAATAAACCGCACTTTGATGTAATTTATTAAAGTGCGGCATTTTTTTGTACATTTTTCTATGTGCTTTCTAGGCTTTCTTTAGGTTCGTTCTCTGTTTTTTCTTTATTCAGCAATAACCGTTCCGTTTCAAAATCATGATGCAGCGGTTCGATATCCGGCATGGTTTTGTTGGCTTTGGCAGAAAGTGCTTTAAAGCGCTCCACTTTGCCCATCAAGCCCTGCTGCCCCACGAGTGCCGTGACAGCGCTGTTGTAGTGCGAACTGACGGTGGAAAGGCTGTTTCCCACTTTCGCTAAACGCTCTGCGAGTAAGCAGATTTGGTTGTAAATCTCACCGGCTTTTTCGCTGATTTCACGCGCTTCCGCATTACCGCGCTCCACCCTCCACAGGTTCGCTACCGTGCGCAAAATCGGCATCAGCGTGGTGTGTGACACCATAATGACATTTTTGTCATAGCCATAACCGAACAAACTCGGATCCATTTTTAAGGCTTCAATGTAAGCGGGTTCCACGGCAATAAACATCAACACGAAATTCGGGCTACGTATGCCGATAAGGTTGCTGTAATCTTTGCGGGATAGGTCGTCGATGTGATTCCGCAGTGCTTTAATATGCTCGCGCAGAAACGCCTGCCGCGCTATTTCATCTTCAGCACTGACCGCACTTTCATAGGCGTTAAGCGACATTTTGCTGTCGATAATCAAATGTTTCTCATCCGGTAGGTTAAGAATAAAGTCGGGATAATTGCGCTTGCCCTCTTCGTTTTTGAAATGCGCCTGTGCGGTGTAATGTTCATCTTCCACCAAGCCGGCAGATTGCAGCGCCCGCTCCAACTGCATTTCCCCCCAGTTACCAAGGGTTTTCTTTTCCCCTTTCAGAGCGGAAGTCAAATTGTTCGCTTGTTGCGACATACTCAAACCGATTTCTAACACTTTCTTAATTTCCGCTTCCAAGCCTGCGTTGCCCTTAAGGGATTCCGAGTGAATTTCATTCACCCGTTTTTGGAAGCTTTCAATTTGCTCACGGAATGGCTTTAACAAGCTGTCCATGGACGCTTGGTTCGTTTGCTGAAAACGCTGGCTTTTCTCTTCTAAAATACGATTGGCGAGGTTTTGAAATTCCGTATTGAGCTGCTGTTTGGTTTGTTCAACATGTTGTTGCTGCTCGACAAAATGCTTTTCTTTTTCCGTTAACGTGGTTTTCAATTCCGCCAGTTCCTGCGAAAGTGCGGTGTGTTTTTCCGTTAAATTTGCTAGCGATTCTTCTTTGCGGACAATCTGCGCTTGGCTTTGCGCAAGTTGTCCGCGCAAGCTGTCCGCCTGTGCCGATGCCACACCAAAACGTTCTTTCAGCGTCGTTATTTGTTCTGCAATAGCAGAATGGCGCGCCTGCTCTTCGTTCAGTTCCGTTTGCAAATACTGTACTTTTTCATCCCGTTCGTTTAAGCGAATTTGTAGCCCATCCGCCGTAGTTTGTGCTTTCACCACCTCTTGTTCTAATTGATTTTTACGGGCAGTAACGGCATCAAATTTTTCTAATAAGCGATTAAAATCCTCAATGTTTTTATTTAAATCCTGTTGTAATTCCAAGCTATCCCGTTTCCGACGCGCGCTGACAAAAAGCAATATAAGGCAAAGCACGCCCAATGCGGTACAAACGCCCAATAACACATTTAAATCAATATCCAATGCAAACATGTTCCCTCCTGATATTCGGCGTTAGTATAAAGGAAATCCTTGGTCTTTGCCGACCTTTTGCTTTTTCATTTCGCAAGTGGTAAAAGGCGCAAAACTTGCGGTAGAATGGCGCACGAACCGTTTTAATATTTGTCGAGAAAAATCACCGCACTTTTAGGGCATGCCATGAACCAACCTTTATTTCAGCCTACCAAACACGAGGAACACTGCCCGCAGTGCGGTGCGTTGTTGCAAATAAAACAAGGCAAAAAAGGGCTGTTTCTCGGGTGTTCTGCCTATCCGCAATGTGATTATTTAAAACCGTTACAGGCTTCCAACGAAGTAAAAACCCTCAAAATATTGGAACAAAACTGCCCTCAATGTGGCCATTTATTGGCGTTAAAACAAGGGCATTTTGGCATGTTTATTGGCTGCAGTAATTACCCTGACTGTCATTTTGTGGTGCATGAGGAAACAGAAGACAAAACGGAAGAACACGTACCTTGTCCGGAATGTAAAGAAGGGCAGTTAGTGGCACGGCGTGGACGTGCCGGCAAGCTATTTTACGCCTGCAACCGTTTTCCGCATTGTAAGTTTTCCGTGCCAACTAAACCGTATTTAATCGATTGCCCGCAATGCCATGGCAATTTAGCCTTATTAAAAAAACAACAGGGCGAACAACGCACTTGGCAATGTGTGAATAAAACCTGCCGCCATATTTTTACGACCGAGTAACCTCATGAATTTACAAGAGATTGTTAACCATTTAAAAAATCAGCAAGTCGTTGCCTACCCTACCGAAGCGGTTTTCGGCTTAGGTTGTAATCCAAACAGCCAAAGTGCGGTGCAAAATTTACTGGTTTTAAAACAACGCCCCATGTCAAAAGGACTGATTTTAATTGCGCCGAGCTTGGATTTTTTGTTGCCTTTTATGGATGAAAGCTGTTTGATGGAAGCACATTGGCAACGCTTAACCACGCAATATGATCGGCCAACGACTTGGGTCGTCCCAGCCAGAACGACGACACCCAAATTTCTTACCGGCGATTTTGACAGTATTGCGGTACGTATCAGCCAACACCCTGCCGTTAAGCTGTTATGCGAACAGGCAGGCTTTGCACTCACCTCCACCAGTGCCAACTTAACCGGACAGCCACCTTGCCGCACTGCACAAGAAGTCACACAACAATTCGGCACAGATTTTCCGGTGCTAAATATGCCTGTGGGCGGCGCGGTAAACCCATCCGAAATTCGCGACATTTTCACCAACCAAGTTTTTCGTCAAGGATAAATCATGTTATATGCCGTTTGGGGCAACCCTATCGCTCAAAGCAAATCGCCGCAAATTCATCGCATTTTTGCCGAACAAACCGCACAAGACGTGCAATACGATGCCATGTTAGGCGACGAACAGGATTTTGAACGGCAATTATTGGCGTTTTTTGCGCAAGGTGCAGTAGGGTGTAATATCACCTCGCCTTTCAAAGAACGGGCGTTCAAGCTGGCAGATGCACACAGTGAGCGTTGTCTGATGGCGGAGGCCTGCAATACGTTGAAAAAATTAGACGATGGCACGCTGTATGCGGACAATACCGATGGCGCAGGATTGGTGACGGATTTGCAACGATTAAATTGGCTTAAGCCGAATCAAACCCTACTCATTTTAGGGGCAGGCGGTGCCACAAAAGGCGTATTGTTACCGCTTTTACATGCACAGCAAAACATTGTGATTGCCAATCGCACTTTAGCCAAAGCACAACAGCTGGCAGAGAAATTTTCGCCTTACGGCAATATTCGTGCCGTAGAACTTGGTCAACTTCCCGCGCAATCCTTTGATGTGATTATCAATGCGACCTCCTCAGGTCTGCACGGCGATACGATACAAATTAACGATGAGATTCTGCGAACAGCAAAAGCGGTTTATGATATGCAATATGACCGACAAAAAGACACGCCGTTTTTGGCGCGCTGTCGTGCGTTAGGTGTGCAAAACCGAAGTGACGGTTTCGGGATGTTATTGGCGCAAGCAGCGCATTCATTTTATTTATGGCGAGGCGTAATGCCAAATATTACGCCATTATTTGAACAGTTATAAAAAAGCTATTGGCGCGTTTTCGCTTGCAGAATGCCATCCGTGATAATCAAAAGCATGGCAAGGATCAAGCAAATAAACAGCGGATAACTTTGCGCATCAATCTTTTCACCAATTAATAAGGAAATTCCCACCATCAGGCAAGGCTCTACATAACCAAGTAAGCCCAGCAAATTCATCGGCAAATGATTGCTGGCAAGAATGTAAGAATTAAGTGCCGTGCCGCTAATTAAGCCAAGCAGTAGCAATAAAACCAAAATATTCGGATTGCTTTGTTGTACTTGGGCAATATCCACTTGCCAGGCGAAGTAAATACAAAATGGCAAAAGGGTCAACATTTCTAAGAAGAATGCCGCAAGATCGGTGATTTTCCACATTCGTCGTACCACAAAGTAAGAGGTATATCCCACGCAAATTACCAACGCCTCCCAGGAAATTTCCCCTTTTAAGGCAATGTTGGAAATCACCCCCACGGCGGCAATCAGTACGGCTAAGAACTTAATGCGTGAAATCCGTTCTTTAAAAATAATTCGCGCTGCCGCTACCATCACTAAAGGCAGCAATAAATAACCAAAAGAAACACTCAACGAGCTACCATTATTAGGTGCCCACAAAAATAGCCACATTTGAAAGCCCATCAACGCACCGGTAAAGAGAAAGGCCAACGCAAAGTGCGGTTGTCTTTGAATGCGTTTTAAATGGGCAATCAACGCCATTTTTTGTTTAAACAAAAACACAGCCGCCGCCACAAAAGGCAAGGTAAATACAATGCGATAACCGAAAATATCTGTACCACTCAAAGGCAGCAACAGCGTAGAAAAATAATACATGTAGCCAAACAGCAGAGAGGCAAATAAAGAAAACGCAACGCCTTTTAGCATAAAAACTCCTTAAATCATGACCGCACTTTACGCTAATAACTGCCAAAATGCACGCACTAGAGGGCGCTCTAAGGCAGGTTTCAATGCACACACACCAAGTTCAAAAGGGGTAATCGATTCCTCTAACTGCAAGGTAGAAATTTGGCTGTTCAGTGGACTGTTCTTAATCACCACATCAGGCAATAACGCCAAACCACAGCCCAGTGCCACCATGGACACTATGCCCTCATGCCCCGCCACAGTGCCATAGATTTTTGGGTGTTTAATGCCTTTTTGTTTAAACCATTCTTCAATCCGCTGCCGTGCCATGCCGTCTAACGGCAAGATAAAAGGAACCTGTTGCCAATTAATCGGTTCTTGTTGCAATAATTGTGTTGCCGAACAGGCCACACGAGGCGCAATCATCGACAACGCAATATCATCGATATAATGAAATGTCACCGCACTTGGTAATACCGGCGGTTTCCCCGCTAACGCCAAATCCACCTGCTGCGTCTGCACTAAATGTACCGCCTGCGCCGGATCGCCTGTGGTCAGTTGAATTTCCACTTTCGGATAATGCGCACGGAATTTCTCCAAAATCCCCGGCAAATGGCTATACGCCGCCGTCACCGAGCAATACAGCTTGAGCTCCCCGCTAAGCTCTTCCTCTTGGGTATGCAACTGCTGTTGAAACAGCATCCAATTCTGCCACTGCTGCTGTGCAAACACCAAAAACGCCTCACCATTCGGCGTTAACGACACCTGACGATTATCCCGCCACAGAAGTTGCTGGCCCAGTTCCTGTTCGATTTTTTGCACTTGGCGGGACAAGGTTGACGGCGACATATGGTGCAACGCCGCCGTTTTGGCGAAGTTTTGAGTTTGGGTGAGGGTGATGAAGATTTTGAGATCGTTAAAGTTCATAATATTTGTTTTGCTTAAGTTTGATTTGGGTTTTGTACTCAACGTCGTTGAGTACGAGTTCATTTTCTTTGCTTGCCCAAAGAAAACGAACCAAAAGAAAAGGCACCCCGGATAAGCCGCTTGTCCTTATTTCAATGCAATTTTCTTGACGCTAAATTTCGAACTCGCCACCAGCGGCTCAGACAAACGAAAATTTCCTAAAAATTGCAAATCGCTCAGGCGGTTCAGATGGGGACCCTATTTTATTCGAGCGCGACTTAAAGTGTATTATGTCAACAGATTCAAAAGTGCGGTTATTTCTAAAAATGTTTTTTAAAATGAAAAACACCTAAAAATTCAACCGCACTTTTTTAAAAAACAAATTATTTTCTCCGTGTAAGACGCCCTTATGGAAATGCAATTTTTAGCTAAATTTCGCTTTGTTTGAGCGAAGCGAGTTCGAAATTTAGCGTGAAAAAAATTGCATTGGAATAAGGATAAGCGGCTTAGTCGGAGTGCCTTTTTCTTTGCCTTCTTTCTTTTGGGCAAGCAAAAGAAAGAAGGTCGCCATCGGCGAAACCGATTCCTCTAAATGTAGGTAATTGCAAAAACCGCAACACAAAATCCCAATAATATCACTTTACGCAACACCAAAACACCCTATAATCACCTAAACCTAAACCTAAACCTAAACCTAAACCTAAACAAACACTCCCACACAAAAGGAAAATATCATGGCTAATTATTTCAATACCTTAAACTTACGCCAACAATTAGATCAATTAGGTCGTTGCCGTTTTATGGATCGTAATGAATTCGCAAACGAAGCGAATTTCTTGAAAGGCAAGAAAATCGTGATCGTAGGTTGCGGTGCACAAGGGTTAAACCAAGGGTTAAATATGCGTGATTCTGGTCTAGACATCAGCTACGCATTACGCCCGGAAGCCATCGCAGAAAAACGTGCGTCATTCCAACGTGCCACTGAAAATGGCTTTAAAGTGGGCACTTATGAAGAACTGATTCCAACCGCCGATTTAGTCATTAACCTCACCCCGGACAAACAACATTCCAAAGTGGTTGCTGATGTGATGCCGTTGATGAAAAAAGGTGCAGCATTGGGCTATTCCCACGGTTTAAACATTGTTGAAGTGGGCGAGCAAATCCGTCCTGACATCACCGTCGTAATGGTGGCACCAAAATGCCCGGGTACAGAAGTTCGTGAAGAATACAAACGTGGTTTTGGCGTGCCTACATTAATTGCCGTGCACCCGGAAAATGACCCACAAGGCGAAGGTTTAGAAATCGCCAAAGCTTGGGCGGCGGCAACCGGTGGTCATCGTGCAGGCGTGTTGGAATCCTCTTTCGTGGCGGAAGTCAAATCAGACTTAATGGGTGAACAAACCATCCTTTGCGGTATGTTGCAAGCGGGTTCTCTCATTTGCTACGACAAATTAGTAGCTGACGGCAAAGATCCAGCCTATGCGGGCAAATTAGTACAATACGGTTGGGAAACTATCACCGAAGCCTTAAAACAAGGCGGTATCACGTTGATGATGGATCGATTATCCAACAGCGCAAAATTGCGTGCGTTCGAGTTAGCAGAACAAATCAAAGAAGAATTGGCGTTCTTATTTGCCAAACACATGGACGATATCATCAGCGGCGAATTCTCCCGTGTGATGATGGAAGACTGGGCAAACGGTGATGCCAACCTCTTAAAATGGCGTGAAGAAACCGGCAAAACCGCTTTTGAAAACGCACCGAAATATGAGGGCAAAATCAGCGAGCAAGAATATTTCGACCATGGCGTGTTAATGATTGCGATGGTGAAAGCCGGTGTTGAATTGGCATTCGATACCATGGTGGCCAGCGGCATTTACGAAGAATCCGCTTACTACGAGTCCTTACACGAATTGCCGTTAATCGCCAACACGATTGCGCGTAAACGTTTATATGAAATGAACGTGGTGATTTCCGACACGGCAGAATACGGTAACTACTTATTCGCTAACGTTGCCGGTCCGATTATGCAAAAAGCATTGGTGCCAACCTTACGCAAAGGCGATATCGGTGAACCAACACCAACTGTGGAAATTGACAACATCACTTTACGCGATGTGAACGATGAAATCCGCAATCACCCGGTAGAATTGATCGGTCAAGAATTGCGTGGTTACATGAAAGATATGAAACGCGTTTCATTGCAAGGTTAATGGAAACATTCATGACGTAAAAAAGCCGGCGATGTTGCCGGCTTTTCTATGCTTGTGTGAACAGGACAAAACGCAATAGGCTGTTTTAAATATCCAAATTCGCTCTTAATGCATTACTTTCAATAAATTCGCGACGAGGCTCTACTTCATCACCCATTAAGGTGGTGAATAACTGATCTGCCGCCACCGCATCTTTGATAGATACTTTCAACATACGGCGAGTATTCGGATCCATTGTTGTTTCCCAAAGCTGTTCCGGGTTCATTTCACCTAACCCTTTATAGCGTTGAATCATCAAACCACGGCGAGATTCTTTCATTAACCATTCAATCGCCTGCTCAAAAGAAGTTACTGTAACTTTGCGCTCACCACGCATAACATAAGCGTTTTCTTCTAATAAACCGACCAATTTTTCACCCAATGCAATTAAGCGGGCATATTCATTACCGGTTACAAACTGGAAGTTTAAGAAATAATCCGTATCAATGCCATGGGTTCTCACCGTCAATACCACTTCATGCACGTTTCGCTCAGCATTGAATTGCAAACGATGGCTATAATGTCTGCCGTCAGTTTCTTTTCCATTTAAAGAAGCAACCAAAGAATCAGCCCAAGAATTGACCGCACTTTCCTGTTGCATTAATGCCGTCGTCAACGCCGGTTGATAAATCAATTCTTTCAACACGCTTTCCGGATAATAACGACTCAAGCGGGTCGTCATTTTTTGTACTGCAAGATATTCGGAAGCGAGATTTTGTAATGCCACACCTTGCATGCCCGGTGCATTGTCATTCACATAAAGCGCCGCATTTTCCAACGCAATCGCCAATTCAAATTCCGCCATGGCTTCATCGTCTTTAATGTATTGCTCTTGTTTGCCTTTTTTCACTTTATACAACGGTGGTTGTGCAATATATACATAACCGCGCTCAATCAGCTCCGGCATTTGACGATAGAAGAAGGTCAATAACAACGTACGAATGTGCGAGCCGTCCACATCCGCATCGGTCATGATAATAATGCTGTGATAACGCAATTTATCCGGGTTATATTCGTCACGACCGATACCGCAACCTAGCGCCGTAATCAATGTACCCACTTCTGCAGAAGATAACATTTTGTCAAAGCGGGCTTTTTCCACGTTCAGGATTTTCCCTTTTAACGGCAGAATCGCTTGGTTTTTACGATTACGCCCTTGTTTTGCCGAACCGCCCGCAGAGTCACCCTCCACGATATAAAGTTCAGATAACGCCGGATCACGCTCCTGACAATCCGCCAATTTACCCGGCAAGCCGCCTAAGTCTAATGCGCCTTTACGACGGGTCATTTCACGGGCTTTACGTGCGGCTTCACGGGCACGTGCCGCATCAATAATTTTGGTCACGATGATTTTTACATCGTTTGGATTTTCCAACAAATAGGCTTGCAAATACTCGTTCATCAAAGATTCCACCGCACTTTTTACTTCGGAGGAAACCAATTTATCTTTGGTTTGAGAAGAGAATTTCGGATCCGGTACCTTCACGGAAATCACGGCCACCAAGCCTTCGCGGGCATCATCACCGGAAGTCGCCACTTTGGATTTCTTGGTGTAGCCTTCGTTCTCCATGTAGTTATTCAACGTACGGGTCATCGCCCCGCGGAAACCTGCCAAGTGCGTACCACCATCGCGTTGTGGAATGTTGTTGGTAAAGCAGTAAATGTTTTCTGCATAACCATCGTTCCATTGCAACGCAATTTCCACGCCAATGCCGTCTTTTTCTGCAGAGAAATAGAATGGTTTCGGGTGGATTGGCGTTTTACCACGATTGATATATTCCACGAACGCTTGAATACCACCTTCATAATGGAAATGGTCTTGTTTGTCGGTGCGTTCGTCAATTAAACGAATGGAAACGCCGGAGTTTAAGAAAGATAACTCTCTTAAACGCTTGGCTAAAATATCGTATTCAAATTCAATATTAGTGAAGATAGTCGGGCTTGGCCAGAAACGCACGGTGGTACCGGTTTGGGTGGTTTCACCAATGACCGCTAACGGAGCAACGGGATCGCCAAGGCGATAAAATTGTTCATGCACTTTGCCTTGACGGCGAATAGTCAGTTGTAATTTATCAGACAATGCATTAACCACAGATACGCCCACTCCGTGCAAACCACCGGAGACTTTATAGGAGTTATCGTCAAATTTACCGCCCGCATGCAAAACCGTCATGATCACTTCTGCGGCAGACACACCTTCTTCCGGGTGAATATCTACCGGAATACCGCGCCCGTCATCTTGCACGGAAACGGAATTATCGGAATGAATAGTCACGATAATGTCACTGCAATAACCTGCCAAGGCCTCATCAATGGCGTTATCCACGACCTCGAAAACCATATGGTGTAAACCTGTTCCATCGTCTGTGTCACCGATATACATACCGGGACGTTTACGCACCGCATCAAGCCCTTTCAGCACTTTAATACTGTTTGCACCATAAGTTTCTGGAGTAGTTGTTGACATAATTCTTCTCTGTGTAATTCGTAAAAAATTGGGCGGGATTATAGCAAAATTTTGCGCAATTAGCTAAACATAACTGCGCTTAAACGGTAGTTAGACTTATTCTGTTGCGCGGGCATTTTTATGTTCGCGGATTAAAGACAGAAACGCTTGTCCGAAACGCTCCAATTTAATCGTACCGACACCGTTAATTTGCAACATTGCAATATTGCTGACCGGTTGGTATTGCGCCATTTCTTGCAAAGTCGCATCGTTAAACACGATATATGGCGGAATATTTTCCTTATCGGCAATTTGCTTACGCAGGAAGCGCAAACGTGCAAATAAATCTTTGTCGTAAGAACCGACCGCACTTTTGTGCATCATGGCCGTAGTGACGATAGATGATAGACGTGGCGTTGCCAATTCCAACGGCATCTCTCCCCGCAAAATCGGCTTGGCGTTTTCTGTGAGCTGTAACGTATTGCCATATTCACCGATCATTTGACGCACCAAGCCCAAATGAATGAGTTGACGCAACACGGACTGCCAGTATTCCGTGCTGTGTTCTTTGCCGATGCCATACACACTCAGTTGGTCGTGCTGCTGGTCACGAATTTTCTGGTTATTCATGCCACGCAAGACGGCAATGACATAATGAGCACCATAACATTGACCGGTACGATAAATTGCCGACATGATTTTTTGCGCGTCTAACAACCCATCGTATTTTTTCGGTGGATCGAGACAAATATCGCAATTTTGACAGGCGGTTTGACGATGTTCGCCAAAATAATTCAATAAGACCAAACGGCGACAGGTTTGACTTTCGGCAAATTCGCCGATGGCTTGCAGTTTATGCTGTTCAATTTGGCGTTGTGGCGTTTCCGGTTTTTCCATGAGCATTTTGTTCAACCACACATAATCCGCCGGGTCGTAGAACAACACCGCCTCTGCCGGCAAATCGTCACGCCCTGCACGGCCGGTTTCTTGATAGTAGGATTCAATGCTACGCGGTAAATCAAAATGCGCCACAAAACGCACGTTAGATTTATTGATCCCCATACCGAAGGCGATCGTCGCCACCACCACTTGAATGTTATCCCGCTGAAAATCCCGTTGTACCTTTTCCCGCAAGCTATTTTCCATGCCCGCATGATACGCCGCTGCTCGCACACCTTTATTGCACAGGGTCTCCGCAATACGCTCTACTTTGTTGCGGCTGTTGCAATAAACAATGCCACTTTTGCTTTTTTGTGCCACCACGAAACGGCACAGCTGCTCCATCGGCTTAAATTTTTCCACTAAGGTGTAGCGAATATTTGGGCGATCGAAACTCCCCACATGAAAGTGCGGTCGATTTAGCCGGAGATTTTGCAGAATATCTTGTTGCGTTGTGGGATCTGCTGTGGCAGTGAGCGCCATAATCGGCACGTTCGGGAAACTGCCTTTTAAGCCGCCAAGTTGGGTATATTCAGGGCGAAAATCGTGCCCCCATTGGGAAATGCAGTGTGCCTCATCAATGGCGATAAAGCTCACCTGACATAAGGAAATAAATTGGAAAAAGCTGTTGGTCATGACTTTTTCCGGGGATAAATACAACAATTTTAACTGCCCGGAAATCGCCCTATTTTGCACCTGTTGCTGTTCTTCAAAGGTTTGTGAGGAGTTTAAATAATCCGCTTCTACGCCACTGGCGCGTAGCTGATCCACTTGGTCTTTCATCAGTGAAATCAATGGCGACACCACCAAGGTCATCCCATCAAAACACAATGCTGGAATTTGATAGCACAGGGATTTTCCCGTCCCTGTCGCCATGATGACCAAGCAATCTTGCCCATTTAGCGCCGCCTGGATAATTTCCTCTTGCCCTTTGCGGAAAGCTTGATAGCCGAACACCGAATGCAACACATTCTTTGCCATCGCATAAAGTGCGGTGGATTTTGCCGACGATTTATCGAGAAAATCCACCGCACTTTTGGTAGATTCGGATGAGGTAAGGTGATTCATTAACCGAACTGCACCTGCTCACCATGTTTAGCAAGCGCTTCGGTTAGAGCTTGCCAGAAGTCTAAGCCGTCATTGCTGACCCAACGTTCGTTTTTATAGGCAAAATGGAAACCGCCATTGTGGCTCGCCAACCATAATTCCAACAACGGTTCTTGTTTGTTGATCACAATTTGACTGCGATCGCCAAGCGTAATCGTGAACACGGAGCCTTGGCGTTCACAATCGGCGTCACAATCTTGCGCTTCCAGTTGCTCTTCAATTTCATCCCAAATTTGCTCGATTTTCTGATGAAACTCGATGATATTCATAAAATCACTCCAATAAATGACAGTAGGGCGGAAATTATAAAGATTTTCTGTGCGTTGTGATAGCACAAAGCCGGATTTAGTGGTAAAAAGAACAGTCTAATTTGAGTAGGAGCAACCAATGAAAAAACTGATTTCCGTATTTTTACTCGTGACATTGTGTGCGCTAAGTACCGGCTGCGGCGTTAAAGGTCCATTATATTTTCCTGAACAAGACAGCGCTCAGAAAACAACCAAATAACTTTTTATAGGCGACCTTATGGACTTTTTCCAATATAAAAACAATCAACTCATGGCGGAAAATCTGCCGGTCAAACAATTGGCCGAACAATTTGGTACGCCGTTGTATGTTTACTCCCGCGCCACCCTTGAACGCCATTGGCACGCGTTTAATAACGCGTTTGGCGAGCATCCGCACTTAGTGTGTTTTGCCGTAAAATCGAACCCGAATATTGCGATTTTAAACATAATGGTGAAATTAGGTTCAGGCTTTGACATTGTGTCTCAAGGGGAATTGGAACGCGTTCTTATCGCCGGTGGTGACGCCGGCAAGGTGGTCTTTTCCGGTGTCGCAAAATCCCGCCAAGAAATTGCCCGCGCCTTAGAAGTCAATATTCGTTGTTTCAACGTGGAGTCGGAAGCAGAATTATTGCGCATTAACCAAATTGCCGGTGAAATGGGCAAAATTGCCCCGATTTCATTGCGCGTAAATCCGGACGTGGACGCCCACACGCACCCTTACATTTCCACAGGGTTAAAAGAAAATAAATTCGGCGTGAGCGTAGATCAGGCTCGAGAAGTCTATAAATTAGCCGCCACCTTACCGAATATTAAAATCGTCGGCATGGATTGCCACATCGGCTCACAACTCACGGAATTACAACCCTTTTTAGATGCCGTAGATCGCTTAATTGTGCTCATGGAACAATTAAAACAAGATGGCATCCATTTAAAACACTTGGACTTAGGCGGCGGTTTGGGTGTGACTTACACGGACGAAACACCGCCACATCCGACAGAATATGCCAAAGCGTTATGGGAAAAATTAAGTGCGTTCAGTGAGCTAGAAATCATTGTCGAACCAGGTCGCGCCATTACTGCAAACGCTGGGATTTTAGTCACCAAAGTAGAGTATTTAAAATCCAACGAAAGTCGTAATTTTGCCATTGTGGATGCCGGTATGAACGACATGATTCGCCCGGCGTTGTATCAAGCCTACATGAACATTCTGGAAATCGACCGCACTTTAGCGCGTGAAGAAAAAATCTATGATGTGGTTGGTCCGATTTGCGAAACCTCCGATTTCCTCGGCAAACAACGCAAACTTGCCATCGCGGAAGGGGATTATTTAGCCCAACGATCTGCCGGCGCCTACGGCGCAAGTATGTCTTCCAACTATAACTCTCGCCCAAGAACGGCGGAAGTGATGGTGGATGGCGATAAAGCGTATCTTATCCGCCGTCGCGAGGCGTTAAACGAATTGTGGCAATTAGAAAGCGTATTGCCGTAACGCAAGGTGAAACATAAAAAAATCCCGCAAGTGAGTTTGCGGGATTTTTTGTTAGTGGCTTGATGCTTTTAATTTCTCGATCGCATCTTTATTGAAGAAATAATGCGTGCCACAGCATTCGCATTGCATATCGATGGTGCCTTGGTGTTCAGCGAGGATATGGTCAATTTCTTCTTCCGAAATTAACAACAAGGCAGCGCCTGAACGTTCTTGCGAACAGCCACAGTGGAAGGTCACCGATTGCGGTGCGAAGAGTTCAACGGTTTCTTCGTGGTATAAGCGGTACAACAATTCTTCTGCGCTTAAGCCAAAAATCTCGTCGTCTTTAATGGTGGCGGTTAAGGTGGCTAAATGCTCGAAATCGTCCGGTGAGCCTGAACCATCCGGGACGATTTGCAATAACACGCCGGCGGCGACCGGTTTGCCGTCATATTCACCGCTGCGGATAATCAGTTGCGTTTGGAGTTGTTCGGAACGGACGAAATAGTCTTCCAAACATTCGCTGATAGTGGGTTTGTCCAGTGGTACGATACCTTGATAACGTTCACCTTCTTTTGGCGCAATGGTGATTACTAACACGCCTTTACCGATCATTTGGTGCAGGCTCATGTTGTTATCAATATCGCCTTGTAAACGGGCAAGGGCACGGATTTGTTGCTGATCGTTGCCGTTGACTAACGCCAGTTTTAATGGGCCATCGCCTTGAATTTGCACGGTGATATCGCCGTTAAATTTTAAGGTGGCGGTCAGCAAACTGGTGGCAACCATCATTTCGCCTAATAAATTGCGCACGGCTTGTGGGTAATGATGGGTGTTTAAGGTATCGTTGAACGTTTGATTTAAGCGTACCCATTCGCCACGCACTGCACGGTCTTTGAACAGGTAACGATAAAGTTGGTCGTTGTCTTTAGTATAAGTCGTCATCTTTTGTTCCTAATTGAATGTTGTTCGCCAAATATAAGGGCGTTTCCCTCGATTACAAGGTGGCGCTTATACTTGGTTTTGATGCTTGAATTTAAGTAAATCGCGACGTTCTTTTTTGTCCGGGCGGCGATCAGGGTGCGGCATGGACAGCGCATTCATTTTGCGCGCCATGGCAAGTTTTTCTCGATTGGCAAGGCTTTGTTCCGTTTCGCGGTAAAGTAGTTGTGCTTCCGGCGCGCCTCGCCGTTGGGTGGAAAGTGCCAATATAACGATTTCCTTTTCGTCACTGCCTTGGCGTACTTTTAGTGTGGCGCCCACTTCCACGATTTTATTCGGTTTGCTGCGTTGTCCGTTGTAATGGACTTTGCCTCCGTCAATCATCTCTTTGGCGAGTGTGCGGGTTTTGTAAAAACGCGCTGCCCACAGCCATTTGTCCAAACGTACTACTTCTTTTTCTTCTGCTATTTGAGAATGTTTTGCCATGTTGCCGCGTCCTTACAGCAAAGTGCGGTAGTTTTTGATGGAGAAATGACGCTCAAAGGATTTGTCCGCTAATGTACTGTCCGGATTTTCCACGCCGATGGTGTAGGCAATGCCAAATTTTTTAGCGCTATCTAACACCGGTTCTGTGTCGTCGATAAAAAGGGTTCGGCTCGGATCGAATGGCGTGAATTGTTGCAAACGTTGCCACAGGGATTGCTCTACTTTTGGCGCATTAAACTGGTGGCTGGAAAGCAACAAATCAAAGTGCGGTGCTAAATCGCAGTGTTTGAGTTTTTCTGCCAAACTGAACGGGTGGCTGTCGGTGAGCAAAATCAATTTCTTGCGGCGTTCGCGGGCGGCCTGTAAAAACGGGTAAACATCTGACCGCACTTTAATGTAGTTATGCTGTTGTTGCAGCAATTCGCGTAATGGCAAATCCAAGGTTTTCGCCCAAAAATCAATGCAATACCATTGCATGCTGAATTCCACCTGCTGATAACGGTGATGGATCAGTTCGCGACTTTGTTCTACAGAAAGCTTGAATTTGTCGGCATACGCCTGCGGCACCACCTTTTTCCAGAAACGATGATCGAAATACAGATCGATTAGCGTGCCGTCTAAATCCAGAATCACGGTGTCGATTGCTTGCCAGTCAAATTTTTGTTGCGCCATCCCTGTTGTGGTCCCTTTTCTTTGTAAAAATAGTGGGGTATGGTATCGCTATTTCAGTGGTTTGTAAAACAAGGGAAGAAGAGAAATATGTTACAAAAACCAACCATTCTTAATATAAAAACTGTAGCAAAATCAACGATATTTGAAATTCAATCGGTGGATTTGAAATTCGCCAACGGAACGCACCGCACTTATGAACGTTTTCGTCCCGGTAAATATGCCTCGGTGATGGTGGTGGCGATCGATGGCGACGATATGTTGTTAGTGCGTGAATATGCCATGGGAACAGAGCGCTATGAATTGGGGTTTGTGAAAGGCAGAATGGATGCAGGTGAAACGCCGGAACAAAGCGCTAATCGCGAGTTACAAGAAGAAATTGGTTTAGGCGCAACATCTTGGGTACATTTGCGCACGATTAATTCATCTGTTGGCTTCATGAATAATCCTATGCACATTTTATTGGCACAGAATTTTTATCCGAGCAAACTGGAAGGCGACGAGCCGGAACCGTTGCAAGTGGTACGCGTGCCGTTGGCAAACATTAACGAATTATTGTATGACCCTGAATTCAATGAAGCGAAAAATCTGACCGCACTTTATTTACTTCGGGATTATTTACAACGGAAAGCCTGTGTTAACCCATAAATTGGCATTTATCGGTATTTCCCTGGAGAAATGCCGTAATAGGATTTAAACACTTTGGTAAAGTGGGTGTCTGATTGGTAGCCGACTTCCGATGCAATTACGTTAATCGGTTTTTGCGTATTTTTTAGTAGCATTCCTGCCATATTCATTCGCATTATGGTCAGAAATTTACCAGGCAAAATGCCCGTTTTTTGTTTAAATGCACGAATAAAATTGGCGCGCGACATGGCGCAACTTTCTGCCAAGCTCTCCATGTTCCAGCTTTCTTTGGGATTGGCTATGATGGCATTCACAGCATTTCTTAAACGCTTGTCCTGTAATGCGCCGAAAATGCCTTGATTGACCTGATGGTGTTGAAGGTAATCTCTGATTAAATAAGTGAAAAGAATGTTGCATAACGCATTGACGACAACTTCATTGCCGAGGTTATCCTCTGTTTCTTTGCGTAGCAATTTCAGTAAGGCCATGATGGAATCGTTATTTCCGGCAAGGTGCCACTGCGGTAGATTAAACAGTAAACTTTGCGCAACGTTTAAATAACGGAAATAACCGCAAAACATTTCAAAATCAGCAGATTCGCTTGAGCTATTGCAATGTAATGTAAAAACACCTTGTGTAGTTTTGGTAATTTGTGTTTCTGTGTCGGTGCCGTGATAAATAACGTGCTCTTCTCCGTAGGGCAGAAAAATGACATCGCCCGGTTTGAGCCTGCAGGTTTGGTCTTTCAGCCGAATTTGGCATTCCCCTCGTGACACAATATGAAATCTGCCGATTAAATTCGGTTCCTGTTTATGATGGATTAGCCAGTCACCTTGAAAACGACAGAGTATATTGATTTCTCCCTCAATGCCTGACTGTCGGACAAGCTGATCTAAATAGTCCATGTTCTACTTCTCTCCTGATTTACAAATGAAGAAGCCTATCACAAAGTGATAAGCTTCATATCGGTGTTTCAATTAGACGGATGCTTTATATTTTAAGTAGCGATTCGCACATTCGGCAGCAGCAACTAATCCCCCTGCCATCATAATAATATCTTTAATAACCAAACGTCCCGCGGCGGATAAATATGGAAAGCCGTAATTTGGTGTAGGCAAATCGCCCCCTAAATTAGGCACCCACGTTTCTGGCGTGAAAATGAGGAACGACAGGGTGACAATGGACATACCGAACGTCAGCAAACCGCCGAGTAGCCCGAGAGTCGGAGACCAGATTCCAGCTAACGTTAATAAGCCGATGGTCACAATGATTGCACCGATAATATAAGACGCGGTGTAAGTCCCGTTAGCTTTGTGCCATTCAATATTTTTCGCCACCATTTTACCTTCGGGATTTTTATAAAGGGTATATTCTTTTACTAATTCGCCTTTATCGTTTTGCACCAAATTTGGTCCGTTTTTATAGAGGAAACTTAAAAATGGACTGTTCGAGACAAAATGGGCAATACCATCTGCTTCATATTGACATACTTTTAACCCGCCAATCCATACCATAACGATACAAATGGCGATTCGTATAAAGTTAATAAATTGGCGTTGCATCGGGGCAACAATTTTCGCGAGTAATTCAATTAATGCATTCATTTTTTAGCCTCATAGAACTTCATCATTCAGTGGATGATACAAAATGTAGTGGTTATTTACCTAAATGGAATAGGCTTGGCGAACTATATAGGATATGAAGAATAAATAACTTGATGAGACTCGCTATTTTTTATAATTGAGACTAAATCAGATGGATTTAAGATTATAGCGATGTTGGGTAGAGGACGGTTTTACTATTGAATAGGTTACTGGATTGTAAATAGTTTAAAAATATGGCTGATATTTAAATAAAATTCAATTTAAGTAAAATAAATTGAATGAAACTTGATTATTAGCCGCTTTTTTGTCAAGGTGGCAACGTTTTTTATTAAAAAAATAGGTAATGTTATGCAATCTACAAACTTAAAAGAGTTGACCTTTCGAGGCATGTTCCTTGGGGCGTTGATTACGGTGTTGTTTACCGCATCTAACGTTTATTTGGGTCTGAAAGTGGGGATGACGTTTGCGTCGTCGATTCCGGCGGCAGTTATTTCCATGGCGGTACTGAAATTCTTTAAAGATTCCAGTATCTTGGAAAACAACATGGTGCAAACTCAAGCATCTTCTGCGGGGACGCTTTCTTCCGTGATTTTCGTGTTGCCGGGCTTGTTGATGATGGGCTACTGGCAAGACTTCCCGTTCTGGCAAACCATGTTGATTTGTGCCGCGGGCGGTACATTGGGCGTGTTGTTCACGATTCCATTGCGTCGTGCCATGGTGGTAAACAGTGATTTACCTTATCCGGAAGGTGTTGCCGCGGCAGAAATTTTGAAAGCCGGTAACAATTCTGATGCCGACAGCGGCGTGAAAGATATTGCTTATGGCGGTATTTTTGCCAGCGTTGTGGCGTTTTTAACGAACGGTTTACGCCTGATGGCAGATGGTGCCAGCGCGTGGTTTACCGGCCCGGGTGGCAAAGCCATCTTCCAACTGCCGATGGGCTTTTCTTTAGCCTTATTAGGCGCCGGTTACTTAATCGGTATCGTCGGCGGTATTGCGATGTTGTTGGGTACCATCTTTGCTTGGGGCTTAGCGGTACCGTTCTTTACCATGTCCGGTGATATGCCAACTGATGGAACTATCGTAAGTTACGCCATGAGCATGTGGAAAACGAAAGTCCGTTTTATTGGCGTGGGAACCATCGGGATTGCGGCGATTTGGACGTTATTGATTCTGATGAAACCGATGGTGCAAGGCATGGTGCATTCTTTCCGTATGTTGAAAGGCACGCAAGAAGCGTCGGATCACCGTATTGATATCGACCTTTCACCAAAAACCATGATTTATATTCTTATTGCGACTGTGGCATTAATTGTGATTTCCTTACATCACTTTATCGCGACCGCGCCGATTTCCCCAGAATTAGCCTTATTATTGGTGGTGGTTTGTACCTTCTTAGCTGTGTTTATCGGTTTCTTTGTGGCGGCAGCCTCCGGTTACATGGCGGGGCTTGTGGGGTCTTCCTCCAGTCCAATTTCCGGTATCGGGATTATCTCCGTGATCGTGATTTCTTTAGTATTGGTTTCTATCGGCAATGCATCCGGTTTATTTGAAACGGCGGATGGACAGAAATTCTTGACCGCACTTACCTTGTTTACCGCGTCTATTGTGTTAACGACAGCGACCATTTCTAACGATAACCTACAAGATTTAAAAACCGGTTTATTGGTCGAAGCGACACCTTGGCGTCAACAGGTGGCGTTAATTATCGGTTGTTTCGTGGGCGCATTAGTGATTGCACCGGTATTGGAAATCCTTTACCACGCCTACGGTTTCACCGGTGCATTACCACGTCCAGACATGGATCCGTCACAAGCCTTGTCTGCGCCACAAGCAACGTTAATGACCACCATTTCACAAGGGATTTTCTCTAATAAATTAGAGTGGACTTACATCTTAACCGGCGTGGGTCTAGGTGCGGTGTTAATTATTATTGACAGTTTCTTGAAAAAAGTAAGCAATAAAGCCTTTGCGTTACCGGTATTGGCGGTGGGGATTGGTATCTACTTACCACCTTCTATTAATATGCCGGTTGTTACCGGGGCGTTCTTGGCGTGGTTAATTAATCGCCACATTACCAAATATGCAGCGCGTAGCGGCGATAAAGACGTGAACAAACGAGCAGAGCGTTTTGGTACCTTGTTCGCAGCAGGCTTAATTGTGGGTGAAAGCTTAATGGGGGTTGTGTTAGCCTTTATTATTGCTGCTTCCGTGACTTCCGGCGGTTCTGAAGCACCATTAGCCTTGAATTTGGCAAACTGGGATGCGATTGGTGAAGTGCTTGGTTTAGTCGTATTTATCGCTGGTGTGACCATTTTCACCTTGCGTGTATTACGTGCAAAAAAATCTGCGTAATCGCTAAAATTACTCTACAATAGGCTGTCTTTTGATAGCCTATTTTTTTACTCAGGAATTCTTATGTCGTCTAAATTTCCTTACTTAAAAGCATTCATTGTATTTCCGCTTATTCTGCAAATTTTGGGCATGATCATCGGGTTTTGTCTTAACGATAATATCGATGAAACGTTTACCGTTACCGATTTAATCGTATTTTATTTTTCTAGCACGTTTTTTATCGCTACTATTCCGGCATTTCTAATTGCCTTATGGGCGAAGGCCTACCGTTATACCCGTTATAATGTGTTTGCGATTGTGCTGATTTCAGCGATTATTGCATTTTGTTATAGCAATGTTGCCGGATATATTTACATGACCTTATTCGAAACATCGATGACCTTTGGGACTTGGTTATATAGTGGCGCATTAGATGTCGCCTTATTATTTAGTTGCGGTATGGCGCTTTATTCCGTGTTGACACTCCCGTTGCTGTTGCCAAAAGAGAGATAAATCGACAAAAAATAAGAGGGGATGCAATGCCTATTCTCACCACACAGTTATTACAGGATGTGATTCATATCGCTCAGCAGGCAGGTGAGCATTTACAGCGTTTTTATCAACATTCGGTGTCGGTACAGATCAAAGCGGATAATACTCCGGTGACGGAAGCGGATTTGTTTTCCAGTCAATTTTTAACGGAAAAACTGACCGCACTTACCCCGCAAATTCCCCTTTTGTCAGAAGAAAATTGTAAGATCCCCCTTGCGGAGCGGCAGGCGTGGGCGTCCTATTGGTTAATTGATCCTCTTGATGGCACGCAACAATTTATTAATCGCACCGATCAATTTTCCGTGCTCATTAGCTTAGTGAAAAATCATCAACCGGTGTTGGGCGTGATTCATGCGCCGATATTGGGCTACACCTATTACGCCATGAAAGGATTTGGCGCCTATAAGCTGCAAGAGGGAAAACCCTGTAAATTGGCTTTTCGTCATATTGCTTCAGACCAACCTTTGCGCATTGCCGTTGGTTCTGCGGCTGCAGCGGAAAAAGTGCGGTCGATTTTAAGTGCGAATTTTGACTATGTATTCCATATTTACGGTTCCAGCGGCTTAAAAAGCACCTTGGTCGCCGAGGGGATCTGTGATTGCTATATTCGCTTAGGACGGACCGGCGAATGGGATACCGCTGCCGCAGAGATTTTGCTGGCGGAAATGGGCGGAGTGGTTTTTGACTTAAATTATCAACCGTTGACTTACAATCAACGAGAATCTTTCGTCAATCCGGACTTTTTGATGGGCGTAACGCGAGATTTTTCATGGGGTAATATCTTTCACTCCGATTTATCAGAGTGATTAGAAATGTCCGATGATTTTCCTTATCATACGGGCATTTATTAAATCGTAACATTAATGTGGTAACTAAATGAAAGCAGAAAATTGTTGTATCGTTATCTTCGGTGCATCCGGAGATTTAACTTATCGTAAACTGATTCCGGCGTTGTATGATCTTTATAAAATTGATCGGTTAGGCGATGATTTCTCCGTGTTGGGTGTGGCGCGTACCGAATTAAACGATGAATCTTTCCGCCAAAAAATGTATCAAACGCTGATCGAACACGAAGGCGGGGAAAGTGAGTGTTTAGCCAAATTTTGTGGTCATTTATATTACCAAGCCGTCAACACCTCAGATAAAGCGGATTATATCAAACTGATTCCGCGCCTTGATGCCTTGCATGAAAACTATAAAACCAACGGCAACACCTTATATTATTTATCCACGCCGCCAAGTTTATACGGCGTGATTCCGGAATGTTTAGCCGAACATGGATTAAACAAAGAAACACAAGGTTGGAAGCGTCTGATTGTAGAAAAACCGTTTGGCTATGATCGCAAAACGGCGGAAGCGTTGGATGTTCAAATTCATCGCTTCTTTGAGGAACACCAAATCTATCGTATCGACCATTATCTAGGTAAAGAAACCGTACAAAACCTACTTGTGTTGCGTTTTTCTAATGGTTGGTTTGAGCCGCTTTGGAACCGTAACTTTATTGAATACGTGGAAATCACCGGTGCTGAATCCATTGGCGTAGAAGAACGTGGGGGTTATTACGACGGTTCCGGCGCAATGCGTGATATGTTCCAAAATCATTTGTTGCAAGTATTGGCGATGGTGGCAATGGAGCCACCGGCGATTATCAATGCGGATTCCATGCGTGATGAAGTGGCGAAAGTATTGCATTGCTTACGCCCATTAACCCATGAAGACATGGAACATCATTTGGTGCTTGGTCAATACACTGCCTCGGAAATTAACGGCAAAATGGTGAAAGGCTATTTGGAAGAAAAAGGCGTGCCGGCAGATTCCCGCACGGAAACCTACATGGCATTGCGTTGTGAAATTGAAAACTGGCGTTGGGCAGGCGTGCCGTTTTATGTGCGTACCGGCAAGCGTTTACCGGCGCGCGTTACCGAAATTGTAATTCACTTCAAAACCACACCGCACCCGGTGTTCAGCCAAAATGCACCGGAAAATAAATTGATCATCCGTATTCAGCCCGATGAAGCCATTTCCATGCGCTTCGGCTTGAAAAAACCGGGCGCCGGCTTTGAAGCAAAAGAAGTGTCCATGGATTTCCGCTATGCAGATTTAGAGGGCGCGACTGTGATGACCGCATACGAGCGTTTATTGCTTGATGCCATGAAAGGTGATGCCACCTTATTTGCCCGTACCGATGCCGTACACGCTGCTTGGAAATTCGTGCAACCGATTTTGGATTACAAAGCTCAAGGTGGTCGCGTGTATGACTATGAAGCCGGCAGTTGGGGACCGGTAGCAGCCGATAAACTGATTGCCAAAGAAGGCAAAGTGTGGCGCAAACCGAGTGGTTTGATGAAGAAAAAAGTTTGATTTAGTTAATCTTATGTAGGGTGGGCTTTAGCCCACCGTTCCTAATATCTAACATAATAAAATGGTGGGCTAAAGCCCACCCTACGGAAAAACAATGAACTATATTACTTTCCCTACTGCTCAACACGCGGTGGAAAAAATTGCCCAAGAATTTGTGATTTATAGTCAAGCAAACCACCCTGTGAACATTTCCTTGTCCGGTGGTTCCACACCGAAATTATTGTTTAAAACCTTGGCGCAAGCGCCTTACGCCGCTCAAATCAACTGGAAAAACCTCCATTTTTGGTGGGGCGATGATCGCATGGTGCCGCCATCTGATTCCGAAAGTAATTACGGCGAAGTGCAAAAACTCTTGTTTGATCACATCAACATTCCGGCAGAAAACATTCACCGAATTCGTGGCGAAAACGAACCGCACTTAGAGCTTAAACGCTTTGAAGAAGAATTAAGTGCGGTCATTCCTGACGGCGTTTTTGATTGGATTATCCTCGGCATGGGCGCAGACGGGCATACCGCTTCTTTGTTCCCACATCAAACCGATTTTGCGGATGAAAACCTTGCGGTGATCGCTAAACATCCTGAAAGCGGACAGCTCCGCATTTCCAAAACCGCCAAATTAATTGAACAAGCGAAACGCATTACTTATTTGGTGACAGGCGAAGGCAAAGCGGAAATCCTCAAAGAAATTCAAACCACACCGGCGGAAAATCTGCCTTATCCCGCAGCAAAAATCAAAGCAAAAAATGGCGTGACGGAATGGTATTTGGATAAAGCGGCGGCAAAATTGCTATAACGGATGGCATATCAGACATCACGGGTTTCACAATATGATCGAATACAAAACCAATTTTCCTATTTCAGTAGAACAATTTATTGAATTGCTCAATAAAACTACTTTAGGCGCACGTCGTCCGTTAGAAGATAAAAAACGTGTGGCGGCGATGTTACATCATGCTGATTTGTTAGTGACAGCTTGGGATGGTGAGTTATTGGTGGGTGTCGCTCGTTCGGTGACGGATTTTTCCTACTGCTGTTATTTGTCTGATTTGGCGGTGGATGAACAATATCAAAAACAAGGCATCGGCGTGCAGTTAATTGAACACACCAAACAGGCATTGCATCCACAAGCTAAAATTGTACTGTTATCCGCCCCACAAGCGGTAGATTACTATCCGCATATTGGATTTACGCAACACATGAGTGCATGGACGAAGAGTTAATTTATTGGAATTATACGGACTAAAATAAGATATAGACACATCAGATGCAGAATGACTTTAATGTTGAATTTAGATAATAAAAAATTTGTTGCTGTTGAAAACACTGCAAATGGTGAGGTGAGTAGCCAAACAGAATTTCATTACCATCAACAAGATAAAATGATTTGGGCCGAATATGGTGGCGGTGAAATTTTAAAAGGCTTTTTAATTGGGAAATGGATTGATGATACTCAAATTGAATTTACGTATCAACATTTAAATCAATCTCTAGAAAATCGTTTGGGGCGTTGCTGTACAGCATTTTCTTCAGAAGAAAGTAAACTCATCGGTCATGAAAAATGGCAGTGGCTAGACACGTTAGAGCAAGGCAGCTCTTTAATTAGAGAAATTTAAAAGAAGTTTTGCTATAGAATATCAGAAGCAAGGTATCATCTTGCAGTTGATTGAACACACTACACAAACCTTACATCCACAAGCCAAAATCGTGCTTTTATCGGCTCCGCAAGCTGTGGATTACTATCCGAATATTGGTTTTGCTCAGCATATGAGTGCGTGGACGAAGAGTTAAAAAACGTTTGAAAAAACGACCGCACTTTTGCGGAGCAAGAAGATGGATTTCTGATAGCGCACGCTTCATAGAGTGAGCTTGTAGATGAAGGCACACGTTGGGAAACGTGCGCATAGGAAGGAGCAAGATGAAAATATTAGGTATTATCGGTGGAATGAGCCCGGAAAGTACGGCAACTTATTACACTGAGATCAATCGTTTAGTGAATCAGAAAAAAGGCGGGAATATTTCTGCGCCTATTGTCATGGTGAGTGTGGAATTTGAAGAAATTGTGCAATGCCAGAAACAAAGTGAATGGCAACGAGCCGGAGAGATTATCGCTGAAGCAGGAAAAAAATTAGAGATGATTGGTGCAGAAGGTATTGTGCTTGCCACCAATACTATGCATAAAGTTGCACCACAAATTGAACAAGCTATTTCAATTCCGTTTTTACATATTTTAGATGCTACAGCAGATGCTATTAAATCGCGAGGCTTAAATAAAGTGGCTTTGCTCGGTACAAAATTTACTATGAGCGATAATTTTTATCGCGATGGTTTACAGCAGAGAGGCATTATGCCGATTGTGCCAAGTGATGAAACTCAAAACGAAATACATCGAATTATTTTTGATGAGCTTTGTGTGGGTAAATTTTTACCACAATCAAAAGCATTTTATTTAAAAATCATTGATGAATTGAAAAATCAGGGGGCAGAAGGCGTAATTTTAGGGTGTACGGAAATCGGATTGTTGGTTAATCAAAGCGACTCGCCATTGCCGTTTTTCGACACGGCTAAATTGCATTCTCAAATGGCTGCTGATTTTGTTTTAGGTGTAAAAAACACTTAGAAAAATGATCGCTTTGATAGTGTGCGTCTCCTGACGCGTGCTGATAACTTACTAAATTTGTAAGGCACGCGTCAGGAGACTCGCGCCAGCGTAAATAAAAACAATTGAAAAAAACGACCGCACTTTTGCGTAGCAAGAAGATGGATTTCTGATAGCGCACGTTTCATAGCCTGTGCTTGTAGATAAAGACATTGCGTTTGAAACGCATGCTATCAAAGAATTAAAAATACCCATTTTTTAAATGAATATGATGAATACAACCATAAGTAATTATCTTGTCGATATTAAACAAATTTTATCGACAGCTCGCCAGCAGGCTTATGCAGCCATAAATTCTGCCATGGTAGAGGCCTATTGGAAGATTGGTGAAAGAATCGTATTGGAAGAACAAAATGGTGCTGAACGGGCAGGATATGGAAAAGAAATTATCAAAACGCTTTCGGTGGAGTTAACGGCTGAATTTGGTAAAGGATTTAGTAAACGAACACTTTGGGAAATCCGTCAATTTTATTTGTTATTTCCGGACTATCCAAAATTGCGAACACTGTTCGCACAATTAAGTTGGTCGCATTTTCAACGTTGTTTAAAGGTGTCTAATGATAAAGCCCGTTTATATTACTTAACCGAGGCGGCACAGCATCATTGGTCTGTGCGTGTGCTTGATCGTAATATTGCAACACTTTATTACGATCGCCTGTTCGCTAGCCAAGATAAAAATCTTGTAGCAATGGAAATGAAAGAAAAAGTCACCGCACTTCAACCAGGTGATTTTATTAAAAATCCAACAGTATTGGAATTTTTAAATCTACCGGCGAATTTAGCCTATACGGAAGCTGAGTTAGAAAAAGCACTCATTGATAATTTACAACAGTTTATGCTTGAGCTTGGTAAGGGGTTTGCATTTGTAGCTCGTCAACAGCATATTCGAACTGAAACCTCAGATTTTTTTATCGACTTGGTTTTTTATAATTATATCCTAAAATGTTTTGTGATTGTGGAATTAAAAACCGGAAAGCTTACGCATCAAGATATTGGGCAATTGGATATGTATGTTCGAATGTATGATGATCTGAAAAAGCAAGAAAATGATAACCCGACTATTGGTTTGTTACTGTGCACTGAGACCGATAGTGTTGTAGTGAAATATTCGGTGTTAAATGATAACCCGCAATTATTTGCCAGCAAATATATGGCATATCTGCCGTCAGAAGAAGAATTAGTGAGGGAAATTGAGCAACAAAAACTGATTTTTGAGCAACAATTTAGTTAAAAGCGCGGTTAAATTCCAATAAATTTTCTGCGTTACAAGTTAATACAACAGGAGAAAACAATGTCAGTAAAAGGCGACATCGGTGTTATCGGCTTAGCCGTGATGGGGCAGAACCTCATTTTAAATATGAACGACCACGGCTTTAAAGTGGTGGCGTATAACCGAACCACATCCAAAGTGGATGAATTTTTACAAGGTGCGGCAAAAGGCACCAATATTATCGGCGCATACTCTTTAGAAGATTTAGCCGCTAAATTAGAAAAACCGCGCAAAGTGATGTTAATGGTGCGTGCGGGGGAAGTGGTGGATCAATTCATTGACGCATTACTACCGCACTTAGAAGAAGGCGACATCATTATTGATGGCGGTAACTCAAACTATCCGGACACCAACCGTCGTGTGGCAGCGTTGCGTGAAAAAGGCATTCGCTTTATCGGCACCGGCGTTTCCGGTGGTGAAGAGGGCGCACGCCACGGACCATCGATCATGCCGGGCGGTAACGAAGAAGCATGGCCATTCGTAAAACCGGTATTACAAGCGATTTCCGCCAAAACTGACAAAGGCGAAGCGTGCTGTGATTGGGTGGGCAAAGATGGCGCAGGTCATTTCGTGAAAATGGTGCATAACGGCATCGAATACGGCGACATGCAATTAATTTGCGAAGCCTACCAATTCTTAAAAGAGGGCGTGGGCTTGTCTGATGATGAGTTGGAAGCCACCTTCAAAGCATGGCGCAACACCGAATTAGACAGCTACTTAATCGACATTACTGCCGATATTCTTGGCTATAAAGATGAAGACGGTAACCGCTTAGTAGATAAAATTTTAGACACCGCAGGGCAAAAAGGCACCGGTAAATGGACGGGGATCAATGCCCTTGATTTCGGCATTCCATTGACCTTAATCACCGAGTCTGTGTTCGCACGTTGCGTATCTGCTTTTAAAGATCAACGTGTTGCCGCGAGCCAATTATTCGGCAAAACCGTAGGCAAAGTGGAAGGCGATAAAAAAGAATGGATTGAAGCGGTGCGTAAAGCGCTATTGGCATCAAAAATCATTTCTTACGCACAAGGCTTTATGTTGATTCGTGAAGCGTCTGAAAACTTCAACTGGAACATCAACTACGGCAACACCGCCTTGTTATGGCGCGAAGGCTGTATTATTCGCAGCCGCTTCTTAGGCAACATTCGCGATGCGTATGAAGCGAACCCGGATTTAATCTTCTTAGGTTCCGACAGCTACTTCAAAGGCATTTTAGAAAACGCCATGGGCGAATGGCGTAAAGTGGTGGCTAAATCCATCGAAGTAGGCATTCCAATGCCATGTATGGCGTCTGCGATTACCTTCTTAGACGGTTACACTTCAGCTCGCTTGCCGGCAAATCTGTTGCAAGCGCAACGTGACTACTTCGGCGCGCACACTTACGAACGCACCGACAAACCACGCGGCGAATTCTTCCACACCAACTGGACGGGTCGCGGCGGCAATACCGCATCCACCACGTATGATGTCTAAGTAAAAAACGTGCGATAAACCGACCGCACTTTGATCTGCACCTTACACATTGACGCTGAGTCAAGCTGTGTAAGGTGCAGATTTTTTTATGCGTATTTTTGTCTGCCGTAGGGCGTGGAATCTATTCTGAAGCTCAGAATGCTTCTTTTCG
>NZ_CALIWN010000010.1:0-18856 GCF_938046485.1 uncultured Aggregatibacter sp.
ACGATTTACTAAAAAATAAACACGGTTGCCAGCTTTCACAAGCCCTTATAGGGGAGCCTAAAAACCGCACGTTTTACGTGCGGATTGTTATTCCAATCCATTCAACGCATTGATCAACCTGATTTCTTCAAACAAACTCAGATCCGTGGCTAAAATTGACCGCACTTTTATACGACCTTGGGCTAACAATGCCGCCCGTTGGGTGCCTTCAAGGAGTGGCGTGTCGGGGGTGAACCATTGTGTGCCTTGGCGGAAAATAAGGTTGCCGATAGTGCAATCGGTGACATATCCGTTTTTGATGATCATGATTTCATCGCAGTCGCCTTTTTGCGCGAGTAATTCGTTTAATAAAGTACGGTCAGCGTATTTCAAACCGTAGTCAATGTGGTCGCAGACAACCGGTTTAAAGGTACAACAATGTTTACGCTGGTAAGGAAAATAACGGCATTGAATTTGCTCTGCATTGTAATCGATTCGGCAACGAATCAGCGGTTTGGCAGCCAGTTCGAGCGGTACACGAATATGTTCGGCAAGCTGAAAAATGCGAGGAAAAACGACCGCACTTTGTTTGCAATAAAACGCCTGTAAGCTGCGTTCGTAGCGTTGTTGATGGCGTTCGATATTGCGGATCTTACTTTGTTCGATGGCAAGGGTTTCAAATAAAGGAAATTCCATGATTAAGCCCTCTGTAACGGCACATACACTTTTTGAATCAATTCTTGATATTCTTCCTGTGCGTCACTTTGAATGGTAATGCCCCCACCACTGCGGAAAACAAAGCCTTTTTCTGTGTCTTCAATAAAACGAATTGCCACCGCACTTTGTAATTTTTCCCCATCAAAAATACCGAATATACCGGTGTAATAGCCACGAGGTTGTTGTTCGGCCTGTTGAATAATGTGCACGGTTTTTTCTTTTGGGGCGCCACTGATCGATCCGGCGGGTAACAGTTTGGCAAGAAGAGAACCGATTTCTTTCTGCCAGTTTTCCGCCAATTCACCACGAATTTCGGAACTGGTTTGCAAAATGGCGCTATGTTCGGTTTGGATTTCTTCCACATAACGAAAACGTGTTACGTGAATATTTTTTGCCACTGTGGCTAAGTCATTTCGCATTAAATCCACGATGGTGTAATGTTCCCGCTGCTCTTTTTGATTGTTGAGCAAGGTTGCTTGGGCATGGGGAAGTGTTGCATCAATCGTGCCTTTCATCGGATAAGTGAAAATATGGTTGTCGTATAAATTGACAAAACATTCCGGTGAAAAACACACAAATTGATCTTTGAACAACAACTTGTATTTTGCCTGACTGTATTGGAAGAGTTGACGCAGTGAATAATGGGTTTCAATCGGTGTCGGATAAGTCAGATTCAGCAAATAGGAATTACCGAAGTGCTGTTCCTGTTGCACCAAAGCAAAGCCTTTTTGATACTCGGCAAACGCCATAGGCTGTTTATGTAAATAAAAAGGCGCTATCGGTAAATCTTCCCGCCAATTCACGTTGGTATAGTCTGGAAATTGGACGAAAATCCCTTGTTCAGCCATTTCATTTAACGGACACAATATCGGTTTTTGTTGCTCAAAATCGATTAAAAAGAAGAAGGGCGTTTTCGCTTCGCCAAATCGGTTTGCTTGTTGAATAAAATCTTGCCACATAACATTATCTCGTGAAAAAACGGCGAAAATTTTAGCTTAAATTGCCATAAAATTATATACTTCACCGCCTACTTAGCCCTCAGAGAAAGATGTTATGTCGTTACTGATCATCAATAATCACGATTCTTTTACGTTCAACTTAGTGGATCTCATCCGTCGTTTGGATGTGCCATTTCAAGTGGTCAATGTGGAAGAATTGGATTTAGATGCCGTGGGCAATTTTTCTCATTTATTGATTTCTCCCGGCCCGGATGTGCCGCGCGCTTATCCGCAATTATTTGAGTTGCTGGCACGTTATCAGCACAGTAAATCCATTTTGGGCGTGTGTTTAGGGCATCAAATGCTATGCGAATTTTTTGGCGCAGAATTACACAATCTTCCGTCCCCTCGTCATGGGCAAGCCAAGCGGTTGCAGTGTGTAGCGGAATCCCTTCTCTTTAAAAATATGCCACCAACCTTTCAAATCGGTTTATACCATTCTTGGGCGGTAAGTGAGCAGAATTTCCCAAGCGCATTACAAATTATCGCCCGTTGTGATGACAACATCATTATGGCCATGCAGCATAAAACGTTACCGATTTACGGGGTGCAATTTCACCCGGAATCCTATATTTCGGAATATGGTGAGCAAATTTTGCGAAATTGGTTGCTGGACTCTTAAGAATCGCCATCAAAGTGCGGTGCTTTTTCGCTGCATTTTTTAGATCGGGATCACACAAACCACAAAAATCCTTTCTCTCCCTTGTTTTTGCGCAAGGACTTCTTTAAGGTTAGACGCGATATTCAAACGTTGTGAAACTAAAGGAGTTTTTGATGAACATTGTTTTTCTCGATCGTACCAGTATTCCCGCAAGCCATGATATTCCACGCCCAAGCTTTCCACACACTTGGACGGAATATGACCGCACTTTGCCGGAGGAAACCTTTGAACGCACCAAAGACGCCGATATTGTGGTGACCAACAAAGTGGTGTTTGACCGAGAATTATTAAGCCGATTACCAAAATTAAAACTCATCGCCATTACGGCGACCGGTACCAACAACATTGATTTAGACGCTGCGAAAGACCTCGGCATTGCCGTAAAAAATGTGCCCGGTTATTCCAGTGTGGCCGTGCCGGAGCATGTCTTGGGCATGATTTTCTCATTAAAACATAGCTTTATTGGGTATCATCGCGATCAAGTGACCTCTGATCGTTGGGCCACCTGCGGACAGTTCTGCTACACCGATTACCCGATAACAGATGTGCGTGGCGCGACGTTAGGTGTATTTGGTAAGGGTTGCTTAGGCACAGAAGTGGGGCGTTTGGCGCAATTATTGGGCATGAACGTATTGTATGCGGAACACAAAGGGGCAAGCCATATTCGTGAAGGCTACACTGAATTTGAAACTGTATTGAAACAAGCGGATATTGTTACGCTGCATTGCCCGTTAACCGACACCACCAAAAATTTAATCAATGCTGAAACGTTGGCATTAATGAAACCGACGGCGTATCTCATCAATACCGGGCGAGGTCCATTGGTGGATGAAGCCGCATTATTAGACGCGTTAGAAAACGGCAAAATTGCCGGTGCTGCCTTGGATGTGTTGGTCAAAGAACCACCGGAAAAGGACAACCCATTAATTCAAGCGGCAAAACGTTTGCCGAATTTATTAATCACGCCGCATATTGCTTGGGCGAGTGATTCAGCAGTGACCACCTTAGTGAATAAAGTGGCACAAAATATTGAAGATTTTGTGGCGCACGGTAAGTAATTTTTGTTTCCTGTGCTATCATGTGGCGCCTGAAAAAAGGGCGCCATTTTTTATGGCAAATCGTATTTTTTAACTTAAAGAAACCTCTAAAATGAAAAAAAATCTCATCACAACTGCAATGTTATTTGCCCTTCCAACGATAGCATTCGCCAATGAAAACACAAAAACCGAATTAGCTCCGATTGTCGTTTATTCTGCGTATGCCACACCGGTAAATCAAGACCAAACCGCGTCTTCTGTGACAGTTTTAACGGAAAAAGATTTCGCTGCACGCAACGCTACGTATGTGAGTGATGTATTGAAAACCGTGCCAAGCCTTGCAGTAAGCACTTCAGGCGGTCGTGGTACATTGACCAACGTCTTTTTACGTGGTGCGGATGCAAACCACACTGCCGTGATTATTGATGGTGTAAAAGCCAATCCAGTTTCCGGCTACGGTTTTGATTTCGGTGGATTAGCTTTAAGCAACATCGAACGCATCGAAGTCTTACGCGGTGAGCAATCCACGCTTTGGGGAAGTGATGCAATGGGCGGTGTGATTTATATCACCACCAAAAAAGGCCTAGAAAAAGGCAAAACCTTCAATGTTGACTATGATTTTGGCACTGGATCTCACCGCACTGTTGATGGTTCATTAACCCTTTCAGGCTCAAACAACAATTTCTATTATGCTTTACATGGTGACAGCCACCACACCAAAGGTATTTCAGCACTCAGCAAAGACCGTTTTAACTACACGGCACAAGATGGCACAGCGGTCAGTACCGGTGGAGCAAGTGAGCGCGATAAATTCCACCGTGATAATACCTCTCTTCGTTTTGGCTATGACGATAACCAAAAAGGCTTTGATTTCTTAACTTCTCATAGCAGTCAAACAGCTAACTTTGATAACAGTACAACAGATGAAAAAGGTCATTACACTCGCACGCGTGATACCTTATTTAAATTAAGTGGTTTCTTAGGTAATGGCGATGAATTGCTTAAACATAAAGTTGGCGTAAGCCATATCAAAACTGACAGCGATACGGTTGGCTATGCCTCAGCTTACGATGCGAAAAAACTCAATGCGAATTATCAATTAGATGTGAATTTCGATCGTGAAGGCACCATCACGCAAGGTTTAAGTTTCTTAACAGACTATCAAAAAACAGATTTTAACTCGTCCTATTTCAATAATGCGGGTAATAAAAAGCTTATTGAGAAAAGCGTCGCGGCAGAATATCGCCTATTACACGATGCGGATCATAGTTTGAATGTGAGTGGTCGTTACACTGATAGCTCTGAATACGAAAATTCATGGACAGGCCGTATTGCCGGGGCTTATCGCTTACATAACAATGTGAAAGCACATGCAAGCATTGGTTCAGCAATTCAAAATCCGACAATTACGGAATATTACGGCTATAACGCACGCTATATCGGCAACCCAAATTTACAACCGGAAAAAAGCGTAGGGGGCGATGTTGGTTTCTTATTTGAAACAGATGATCACCGCCATAGCGTTGATATCACTTATTTCACGCGTAACGTGAAAAATGCGATTAGTAGCGAAGTGATTAATTCCGTCACCTATGCAAGCCGTGCCGTCAATCTTGATGGGAAGAGCAAGGTTAAAGGTCTTGAAGTGGCTTACAATGGTAAAATCACCGATGTATTAACCGCTTATGCGAACTATACATATACCCAAACCCGAGACAGCAAAGGGATTGAATTGGCACGCCGTCCGAAACATTTAGCCAACACAGGCTTAGCCCATCAGATTACTGAAAAATTGGGCGCAGATGTGAATTTGTCTTACACCGGCAAACGTATGGATACCTACTATTCACCAAGCTACAGTACACATAAAGTGAAATTGCCATCTTATACCTTGGCAAACGTAGGCGTGAATTACAAAGTGACGGAGAGTTTGACGGTTTACGCAAACCTCAACAACGTATTCAATAAAAAATACGAAAACGTTCTTGGTTACGGCCAAGAAGGGCGTAATGTTTACGTTGGCTTGAAAGGATCGTTCTAATCATAAGGCGGGCTTTGGTCCGCCGAATTTTTTTATTGTGGCGGGCTGAAAACCCGCTTTCGTTATATGAAAAAAACATCCTTTATTTTCACCGCACTTTTTCTTTCCCTTTCTGCACACGCTGAGCAATTTGTTTCGCTCACCTTGTGCAGCGACCGACTGCTTGCGGAAATTGCCCGTCCGGAACAAATCGCGGCGATGTCACCTTACTCTCAAAACCCGCGCATGATGCTGGATAAAATTAATCGAGACAAACCTATCCTTGAACCGCAACTGACCGCATTGTTGTCTTATTTGGATAAAACGCTGTTGATTAATGAAACCTTTTATCCGCAATTGGTCGCCGATTTAAAACGCCTTGGTGCAAAAATTGTACCGATTAATGACAGCCCGCAAACGCCAGAAGCATTGTTTGATTTGATGTTACAACTGGGCAAACTCACCGGCAATGAAGCCCACGCGGAACAGTTGGTGGAAAAATTAAAATCACAAAAGACCAAACTGGATGTGACATTGACCGATACGCTAATGTTGTCGGAAACCGGCGTAGTAGAGCCCATTTTCCCGCAATATAACGTGTTGTTAGCATTGCTTGGGTTAGTGCCGTTAAAATACCCATTGACCCCACAAAATTTTTCATTGGAAAAAGTGTTGCTTGTCCAACCTAACTGGTTGATCGAAATTACCGATCAACAAAGCTATAACGAGCAGGCAGAATTGCTTGACCATCCGTTGCTAAAAAAACACTTTGAAAATCGACCGCACTTTCGCATTCCGATGAAATATACTTATTGCTTTGATCACGGCGTGTGGCAGGGGGCGGAGAGGATTTATCAACAATGGAGGTCATGGAATTCGATAAATCATTTCTGAATGAGACAAATCTCCCTTGAATGAGACAAATCTCCCTTGAATGAGACAAATCTCCCCTAGCCCCTCTTTACTAAAGAGGGGGATTTTCTTTAGTAAATTAACCCCAGATGGCATATTTACCGTTTTTGTGTGTGAATGATTAAAATAAAACATCAGACTGATAAATTATCGATACAACAGTCCCCCTTTAGTAAAGAGGGGAATTTCATTATTGAATGAACCCAAGATGGCAAATTTACAATTTTTATGTATGAATGATTAAAATGAAAGACACCAGAATGATAAATTATCGATACAATAGTCCCCCTCTTTAGTAAAGAGGGGCTAGAGGAGATTTAACAAAGTGAAAACGAAGAACATATCAAATGAACAAATGATATTGGGATTGCATAGGAAATAGCGCCTTGACAAAAACACAAAAATTAAACACCGCACTTTTCTCATTCTTGCTACTGATAACAGGCATTGCCCTTTATCATCAACTCGGTGATTTTGCGCAGCTTAAAAATGCGGATGGGGTACTGACCGATATGCGTTCGCTTGTACTGTGGGATGTCCGTGTGCCGCGCATTGGTTTAGCGATTTTAACCGGTGCCAGCCTTGCCCTTGCAGGGAATGCCATGCAGGGTATCTTCCAAAATCCATTGGCAAGTCCCGGTTTGCTCGGCAGTAGTGCCGGAGCGACAGCGGCCAGTGTGCTGATTCTTTACTATTTTTCTGTGCCATTTACGGTATTGCTATTTGGCGGTGTTGCGGGGGCATTAGCGAGTTTTTTATTGGTGTATGCCATTGCCAAAAATCATGGAACGACCATGATGATCCTCAGCGGCTTGGCGGTGAATATGTTGCTTGGCGCCGCCATTGCGTTGTTGTTATCTAACGCCGAAAGCCCTTGGGCGCTAGCAGAGCTTTATCGTTGGTTGCAAGGCTCATTGGTGTGGGCGAAGCTTGACACTTTGGTGATTTCACTGCTGATTGTCTTGTTTGGTTTAGTTTGTTTATACCGCGAACGTCGTTATGTGGATTTACTCAGTTTCGGTGAAGAGACTGCCGGCACCATGGGGATCGATCCAAAACGCAGTTTTTTTATCACCACCTTTGGCGTTGCGTTGCTCGTCGGCGCAACCATTCCGCAAACGGGTGCCATCGGTTTTATCGGTTTAATCGCACCGCACTTTGCACGAATTTTATTGAAGCAACGCCCATCACAACTTTACATAACAAGTGCCTTATTTGGGGCTTTATTGCTGCTAATTGCGGATCTTTGTGTGCAATATGTGCCGTTTTTCTCTCACATTTACATCGGCACGCTCACGGCAATTATCGGCGCCCCGTGTTTAATTTGGATTTTATTGACGGAACAACGGCGATTGGTAAGGTAACTTTATGATTAAAATCGAGAATCTCTCCCAACCTTACGGCTTAAAAGACATTAACTGTACTATTTCAAAGGGCAAATTGGTCGGCATTATGGGGGCTAATGGTGCGGGCAAATCGACGTTGCTAAAAACCATCGCCGGTATTTTGCCTATCAAAAGCGGTGAAATTTGGTTCAATGACAACAGATTAACCACCATGAGCGCTGCACAAAAAAGCCAACAGTTGGCGTACCTTGCACAAAACACGGAAATTCACTGGGATTTATCTGTGTATGATGTTATCGCGTTGGGGTTACCGAATCCGCTTCATCGAGCCAAAGAACAAGAAAAAGTGCGGTCGATTTCAGAAACGTTTTCCGTTTCACATTTATTAGAAAAATCTTTTCGCCAACTTTCCGGCGGCGAAAAAGCTCGCGTACAACTTGCTCGTTGTTGTATCAAAAACGCCCCTTTATTGCTTGCTGATGAACCCATTGCCGCCCTCGATCCGTTTTATCAAATCGATATGATGGAACAACTGAAATCCCTTACGCCTAGCCACACCTGCGTGGTGGCAATCCATCACCTTTCTTTAGCCTATAAATTCTGTGACGAAGTGATTTTATTGAATCAAGGAAAAATCATTGCGAGCGGAGAAACGACAAGCGTATTAACGGCTGAACATTTGGCAAACGCGTTTCATATTCATGCGGATATTAATCAAGAAAACAAAGTATTGGATAACATCACTAAATTAGTATAATAGCGTGCTTTTTAAGACAAGAGAGAGATGATGAAATTTTTATTTATTCTTTTATATTTTTCTTTTATTTCGGCTTTCGTATCTGCTGAAGTTGGGAAAACGTATTCACTTCGTTCCAGTGAATTTACTTACCGAAATGAAGGCGAAAAAGAGAAAGCCGAAAGCCAAGCATTAAAAATGTTGCAAAAAAGCTATCAACGTTTTCCGGATGTGGATAACTGTTATGCCGGCAAGGTGACGGAATTAGAGAAAAGACGGGCGTTGAAAGAACTCAATTTAATTCGTCAAGCTCACGGTTTAGAAGCCGTAGGCTATGATGAGACAAAAGATCGTTTTACCACGGCCTCGGCATTAATTTCATCGGCAAATCGGTTATTGGATCATTATCCTTCTTCTCGCTTGAAATGTTATTCGAAAGACGGATATGAAGGAAGTCGCCATAGCAATATGCATTTAACTTCTGATTATATTGTGTTTCTACCGGAGAATTTTGCCGAAAAAGTCATTGATGAATTAATTATTGACGATAATGTGTTTTCATTAGGCCACCGATTATGGTTTTTAGATCCTTTTTTAGGAGATATTTCCTATGGACGTGTTACTCATGTTGATAATCATCAGCGTGTGGCCGATGCGGTAAGTATTTATATTAGCAATACAAGACAAAATATTATAAATACCAAAGTCGATTATATTGCTTATCCGGATAAAAACTACCCTTCAAATTGGTTTACTTTAGATTGGTTTCTTCATTTTTCGGTCATTGCGGATAGATCTTCCAGAGAAAAGAATATTACTTCGGTAAATTATGCCAATGCGAGTGTTTCTGTCAGATCAGCAGATGGAAGAACGATGCGTGTGCATAGCATAAAATATACAGATCCTAATAAAGATAAAGACTATATGGGATTAGGGAATCATATTCAATGGCGTGTTGATGGTCTTCAAAAAAATAAAAAATATTCTGTTAAAATTAAGAATGTGATGATCAATGGAACAGCAAAAGATTATGAGTATTGGTTTAATATCACAGATTAATTTAGAGAATATTTATGATTGAATGGTTAATTAGTTTCAAGTTTTTTTCCTGGCTTATTCACTGGGATATTTTACGCTACCTGATTCATTGGAATGAGTGGCATTGGTTTATGTTAGGCAGTGTTTTACTTGTCGCAGAAATCGCCGTGCCCGGGATGTTTTTATTATGGTGGGGACTTGCGGTAGCGGTGATTGCCGGGGTGATGAAATTGATTTTACCGATTCCTCTTTTTGTTCTTGTGTCAATTTATATTGCGATCATTCTTGTTTTAAAATAACGCATTATTCAGCCAGTTTGATTAAATGCGATAAAATTTAAGGAATAAAATGAAACATTTGATTATTTTTGCTCACCCAAATTCACAGAGTTTTAACCGCACTTTAGTGGAGGAAGTCATAAAAGCGACCCGGCAAATCGGTGTGGAAGCAGTGATTCGTGATCTGTATACATTAGATTTTAATCCGGTGTTATCTTGGTCTGAATTGAGTGCAACAATGGATGGCATTGTGCCGGCTGAGATTAAGTTTGAGCAAAAATTGATTGCAGAAGCCGAATTAATTACCTTTATCTACCCACTTTGGTGGATGGGATTCCCGGCAATATTAAAAGGGTATTTAGATCGTGTGTTAAGTTACGGCTTTGCCTACAAAAATGAAAATGGTGCGTCTGTTGGTTTGCTGGGAAATAAAAAAGTACAGCATTTTATTACCATGGGAAATAGCATAGAAAAATATCAACGACTGGCTTTTGATAAAGCCTTGCAATCTTGTTTGGTTGATGGATTGTTTAATTTTTGCGGAATAACAGACATCCGACATGAGTTTTTTGGCAATATTCATTTATTAGATGAGGTGGGGTATCAGTCAGTTTTAACCTCCGTCTTTGAAAAAACATTGGAAAATTTGACCGCACTTTTGCCTTCTGAGAGTGAAAATTAATGCAAGAGAAAATTCAATTAAATCATTTTTCTTTAATTAGCCGATTGTTTGGAAATTTATTTTATCGCCAGCCAACAGATAATATTCTTTCTGGCGTATTTACATGGTTACAACAACACCAATTATCTGAAGTGTGGCCATTAACGGAAGATGTAGAAAGTCAACAAGCCTTAGATGCATTACAAATGCCGATAGATTTAACGCTTTTGGAGAAAGAATACCAAAAGTTATTGGGTGAGAAAGGCGCGGTGGCAACGCAAATTTCTGCTTATGATATTTCAGTGGCGGATTTTGAAAACTTTCGTCAAGAACGTAATTTACCGCCAAGTGATAACCTTGATCATTTTGCCATGTTGCTTTTAACGGCCTCATGGTTGGAAGACAATGCCGATTCATTATCCGCGCAACAGGACTTGTTTGAACAGTTTTTATTGCCTTGTGCAGCGAAGTTTTTAAACAAGGTGGAACAATCGGCAGGACTGCCATTTTATCGTGCGTTAGCGTATCTTACACGCGAGATATTATCCGCTATGGCAGATGAATTGGAGTCTGTTGACTTGTAATTAGAAAGGATGAAAACTCAACTGATCCTTTTCGGCAAAAATCCTGACGGAACGATATAAAAATTCCGTTGGGATTTTTTCTTTATAGAGAAAACGGCTGTTGACGGCGATAAATTCCGCATCTAAATATTGTGTATAAATCGCACCGGAACTGCTGTTGACACCTGCCATGGCACGTCCTAATAATTCGCCATAAATATGGATATTGCCGTCTGCAGCAACTTCAGCACCTTGTTCCACATCGCCATGAATAATCAAATCACTGTTTTTCGCATAAATAACCTGTTTGTCGATAACATTATGCGGCACAATTTTTGTGGGTAAATCGCGTGGTTCCGGAAGGATTTCAGAGAGGTTATTAATATTGCCAAGAATGGAGAGGTTGGCAGCAAGAATGAGCTCTCTTTGCAGATGATTTTGCCAATCTGCCACGCCAATAAGACGAATTTTATATTCTGCCAATAAGTCTTTTAATGCGATAAGATTGACTTTTTCCAGCATCGGATTGAACTGCAAAATCACCTCAATATTTTTAAATAATGATGGTGAGGTTTTGTTTTTCTTTGCCAATGCACGCTTAATGGCAGTCAAGCTTGAACTATTAATACTGATAAATACCGCAGAAAATTGACCTGTTCGTAGTTCGATAATATCTTGAGCCATAAGCAAAATTCCAATGAAAAGAGTTGCTTAATGATAATGAATTATTGCAAAATCGGCAACTTCAACCTAATTAAGGAATCCGATTTATGCTCTGTGCCATTTATAAAAGCCCAAAAGAACCGGGCATGTATCTTTATATTGAAAAACGCGATCAATTTGATGCGCTACCTGACGCATTGTTAACGGCTTTTGGCAAACCGATTTTTGTGATGTTGTTTAATCTTGCTGGCAGCAAACCGTTAGTCAATGCGGATAAAACGGAAGTGTTGCAGCAAATTAAAGAAAAAGGCTTTTACTTACAAACGCCGAAAAAAGACGATTGGTTGTTTCGTCTATAACGGTTTGAGTTTAGTGAGTTTTTCATTCTATTGATGAATAGTTAAAAACACCATAAAAAATGACCGCACTTATCTCCTCAAGTGCGGTCGTTTTGTTAGGTGTTTTTATTCTGCGTGTAGCCGTCCATTTTTTATTCACCTTCTTTTAGCACATCCCATACGCTTTCTTGTTTTACCGGTGTTGTCGGTGCTTGCGTTGCTGTATTACTGATCATGGAGCCGGTTTGTGCGAGTGGACTTTGTTGGCAGAATGATTGATTTCTGTCTGCCCAAACAGGGATCGTGCGTGAGCTGCTGCAATCCCAACCGCCGTAGGCATTAATTCCGATCCACTTGATGCTTTGTGGTTTGTTTAATTTTAATGGGCGAATAGCCGCACGTTGTAAATAGGCCTTATAGACTTGTAACGCACCGCTAGCACCGGTGAGTTTCGTTTCACCGTTATCGTCTCGACCAAGCCAAATGGTGACAACGTTTTCGCCATCAATTCCCACAAACCAAGTATCGCGCGCATCGTTAGTAGTACCGGTTTTACCGGCTAAGTGTAAATGGGCGTAATCCGGTTGCAAACTGTGAGCGGTGCCACGATCAACCACTTGTTGCATAGCAAAGAGGGTTTGGAAGGCGGCTTCAGGTGGCGCAACTTGTTTGGGTTCGAGATCATGCTCATAAATCACATTGCCTTGTCTATCCGCAATACTACTGATCGTGCTGAGCGGAATGCTGGCGCCTTCGTTGGCGATAGTTTGATAAAGCTTGGTCACGTCATAAGGCGAAATGGCATAGGAACCCAGCAACATTGACGGGACTTTCGGAATCGTGACTTTATCCCAACCCATGGCTTGTTGCATGGAAATCACTTTGGTTAACCCCAGCTTCATGCCGATGTTGACCGTTGGGATATTCAACGAGCGTACTAATGCATCCATCAGCATGACGGAACCGCTGTATCGGCGGTCGTAATTGCGCGGTTGCCAAGGTGGGCTGCCTTTTACATTGATGGTAATTGGTTGGTTGTTAATCGGTGTGTTTAACCGAAATTGATCCGGATATATAAGTGCGGTCAAATAAATGGACGGTTTTACCAACGAGCCGATTTGGCGTTTAGCCGATAAGGCGCGGTTGAACCCGGCAAATTGCGTTTGCAGCCCGCCCACAATGGCGCGCACCTCACCGGTTTGATAATCGGCAACCACCATGGCGGATTCCAAAAACGGATTCTTATGTTTGAGCTGTAAATCGGATACGGCACTGATTACCGCTTGTTCAGCCTGATCTTGTTGTTTGATGTCTAACGTAGAAAAAATGCGCGCACCCAGTAAATTTTCAGTTTTCCCTTCGCCAAGTTGGTGGCGTAATTCGGTTTGTAAGGTTTGGATAAATGCCGGGTATTTACGGCTAATTTTCCCTTTTTCTTGCACACCGAGCGGGCGTTGGCTTAATAGTTGATAGAGTTCATCACCGATAATTTTATGTTCCAACATCAAATGCAACACCACATTGCGGCGTTCAAGGGCGTAATTGGGATTTCGCCATGGGTTATAGAGGGAAGGGCCTTTGACCATGCCCACTAATAACGCAATTTGATCTAAACTGATTTCCCGCACGGAACGCCCGAAATAAAACTGGCTGGCCAATTCAAAACCATGAATTTGGTTGTCGCCGTTCTGCCCGAGGTAAATTTCGTTTAAGTAGGTTTCTAAGATACGGTTTTTGTCATAACGCCAATCGAGAATTAACGCCATCAAGGCTTCGTTAATTTTACGGGTGAAGGTACGCTCGTTACTTAAAAATAAGTTTTTCACTAGTTGTTGGGTTAGCGTACTGCCGCCTTGTACCGTTTGCCCTGCTTGGATATTGGTGATCATGGCACGTAAGATGCCAAGTGGGCTGATACCATCATGTTGAAAGAAACGACGATCTTCCGTCAGTAATAAGGCATCAATGAGTAAGCGCGGGTATTGTTGCAAAGAAATTGCAAGACGTTCTTCTTTGTCTGATTGCAAAATGGCGATCAGCTTTGGCGCCAAGCGAAATTCATCAATGGCTTTAACATTAATCAGATCTTCAATGACTGCCAGTTTATCGTTTTCAAAACGCAGGCGAAAAACCCGCTGTGCCTCAGGTGTGTCGGGAAAAGGGAATGCACGACGCAATAAGACGATCGTGTTATTTTCAATTTTAAAATCGCCCGGTGCGGCAATCAAGGTGGTTTGGCGATATTCATTTTCTAAGAGAAGTTGCTTGATTTGCTCAAAACTGAGTTGATCACTCACCCGAATGCTTTCAATTCGGCTATACACTTCTGCCGGCAAACGCCAAATTTGTCCGTCCATTTTGCTGCGAATTTGCCAATCCAAATAAGCGGAATAAGAAAACAGCATACAAAAAAAAGTGAATGCGATTTTTAACAGCTGAATTGTCCAAGATCTTCTGGATTTTATCGGTGGCTGTTCAGTCGAAGTCTGTTGCTCTTTTGTTGTTGCCATGTGCGTTACCGTTTGGGCTGAATGTTGGGATTAGGCGCGGATAAAATCCAAGTAAGAGTGTAAAAAATGGGCAAAATCTTCAATGCCACAAAAGGCGATACTTTCATCATCGTAATAATAAAAACCGTCTTCCAACGTGTCCGGATTCTCAATGGCGAGATTATTTGCCTTCGCCATCACCTCATCCGCGTTAATGTATAAGCTGTATTCGGCACCGGTTAACACGACATCCGCCGCATGGGGGGCGGGTAAGTTTTGTAAATGAAAAAGTGCGGTGGAAATCAGTTGTGGGTTTGACCGCACTTCGATGTTAAACCAGTTGGCAAAGGCTTCGTGCTCCATGGAGCACTTCGCGACAGTGTTGCCTTGATGGGAGGTAAACTGAAAATCCATATTAGATGCTGAAAGAGGATCCGCAACCGCAAGTGGATGAGGCATTCGGGTTATTCACCACAAAACGTGAACCTTCCAAGCCTTCGGTATAGTCAATGGTGCCGCCGATTAAATATTGTAGGCTCATCGGATCGATAACTAATTGCACGCCGGCATTTTCTACGGTTAAGTCGCCTTCATTGACTTTTTCGTCAAAGGTAAAGCCGTATTGGAAGCCGCTACAACCGCCGCCAGTAATATAGACGCGCAATTTAAGTGCTGGGTTTTCTTCTTCGGTAATTAAAGACTTCACTTTTTGTGCCGCAGCATCAGTAAAGGTTAACGGAACGGATATCTCTGTCATATTGTGTAATTCCCCACGATTTATTTGAGCGCGTATTATCCAATAACCGACTAGTCCATTCAAGAATTTATCAAGGATTTTTCTCTGTCACAGTGCTATAATTCCGCTCATTAATTTTTAAATAGGGAGATAAACATGAGTATTCCATTAAGAACGGAAGAGGAAATTGTTAAATTACGCGAAGCTTGCAAACTGGCATCCGACGTGTTGGTGATGATTGAACCTTATGTAAAAGAGGGCGTTACCACCGGAGAATTGGATCGCATTTGTCACGATTATATGGTGAACGTGCAAAAAGTTATTCCAGCTTGCTTGAATTATCACGGTTTCCCGAAAGCGACTTGCATTTCCATTAACGAAGTGGTTTGTCATGGCATCCCAAGTTTTGATAAGCATCTGAAAAATGGCGATATTGTGAATATTGATGTCACGGTGATAAAAGACGGTTATTTTGGAGATAACTCGAAAATGTATATTGTTGGCGAAACCAATTTACGCAGTAAAAAACTGGTGGAAGCCGCACAAGAAGCCCTTTATGTCGGTCTGCGTACGGTTAAACCGGGCATTCGTTTAAATGAAATCGGTAGAGCCGTACAAAAATATACGGAATCTCAAACTTTTAGTGTGGTGCGCGAATATTGCGGCCATGGCATTGGGACGGAATTCCACTGCGAACCACAGGTGTTGCACTATTATGCGGACGATGGCGGCGTGGGGTTAAAACCGGGCATGGTATTCACCATTGAGCCAATGATTAACGCCGGTAAAAAAGAAGTGCGTTTAATGGGCGATGGCTGGACGGTGAAAACCAAAGACCGTAGCCATTCTGCACAATTTGAGCACCAAATTGTGGTCACAGAAAACGGCTGTGAAGTGATGACCATCCGTGACGAAGAGATTGCCGAAGGGCGCATCCAACGAGTTATGGTGAATGTTTAATTAACCGAAATCCGCTGCGTTTCCCGTGGCGGATTTTTTCTATTTCCCGCTTTTGCAAGGCAAACTATGCTTTTTCCTTACGATACCCAAGCCGAGCTCACACCAAGTGCGGTCAAAATTCAGAGAGAAAATTTAAAACAGTTTGAACTGGCGAATTTTGACAAAATAGCCATCGATCAACTGATTGCCAATCGTACTGCATTTTATGATCAATTCCTTTTGCACTTGTGGCGCCATTTTCAATTTGCTGACAATCCCACATTAAGTCTGATTGCCGTGGGCGGTTACGGGCGGCAGGAAATGTTTCCGCTTTCCGATTTAGATATTTTGATTTTAACCGAGCAAGTTCCAACCGAGGCGTTACAGGAAACGCTCGGTCAATTCGTGCAATTTTTATGGGATTGTGGTTTTAACGTTGGGCAGAGCATCCGTACCCTTGCCGAATGCCAAACGGAAGGCATGGCGGATATCACGGTGGCGACAAATTTATTGGAGGCGCGTTATTTAATCGGCAATCAAGTGTTATTCAAACAGTTGGTCGCATTGGTGCAACAACCGACTTTTTGGTCAAAAACCGATTTCTGTCAGGCAAAGATTCAAGAAAAAAATGAGCGTTATCAACGTTATAACAATACGTCTTACAATCTTGAACCCGACATTAAATACAGTCCGGGCGGCTTGCGGGATTTGCATTTGTTGTATTGGATTGCCCTTCGCCACAACGGGGCGAAAAATTTGCAAGAAATTTTACAAGCGGGATTTATTCACCCGGCGGAGTATGCTTTGTTGCTGAAAAGCCAACAATTTCTGTTTAAAGTGCGGTATGCATTGCATTTAATCTTGAAGCGTTATGACAACCGCCTCTTATTTGATCGTCAATTAAAAGTCAGCGAATTGTTAGGATTCCAAGGCGAAGGCAATCAAGGCGTGGAAGCCATGATGAAGCAATTTTTTCAGGCGTTACATTCCATTTCATTGCTGAGCGAATTACTGGTCAAGCATTATCAGGAGCATTTTTTAACCCCACATGAAGTGGTGAACGAGCAAGTGCTTGATGTGAATTTCAGTTTGATAAATCAATCCATTTGTTTGCGCCATCGCCAATGCTTTGAACAACAGCCGGAAAGCATCCTCGATCTTTTCTATTATTTAACGCAATATCCGCAAGCGGAGATCCATTCCTCCGTATTACGTGAGCTGTATTTGGCGCTAGAGCAACGGCAAGGCTATTTATGCGATTTACCGACGGCACGAGAAAAATTTATTCGGTTGTTTAATCAGCCTAATGCCATCCAACGCGCATTTTTCCCCATGCACCAATATGGTGTGCTGACCGCTTATTTACCGCAATGGGGCAATATTGTCGGCTTAATGCAGTTTGATTTGTTCCATTGTTACACCGTGGATGAGCATATTCTGCGCGTGATGTTAAAACTAGAAAGTTTTTTAGCGGAAGCGTCGGCGCAAAATCACCCGATTTGCCATCAAATAATGCATCAAATTTCTGACCGCACTTTATTGTATATTGCCGCCTTATTTCATGACATTGCGAAAGGACGTGGCGGCGCGCATGAATTGCTGGGGGCGGAAGATATACGCGAGTTTGCCGCACTGCATGGCTTCGACCAACGCGAAACAGAAACCATGGCATGGCTGGTAGAACAGCATTTGTTGATGTCGGTGACGGCACAACGACGGGATATTCATGATCCGGAAATTGTGTTGAGCTTTGCCGAGCGGGTGCGTAATCAGGTGCGCTTAGATTATTTAACCTGTCTCACCATCGCCGACATTGTGGCGACCAATGAAACCTTATGGAACAGCTGGAAGCGTTCTTTATTAGCGACCTTATATGATTACACCACGCAACAATTTACTCAAGGACTGGCAACCTTGTTGGATAATCAAGCAAAAGCCGAAGAGCATCGCCGCTTAGCGTTATTAGAAATACGTGAAAAAAACACCGCACTTTCTGAGCCGCAAATTGAAAAGCTATGGCAACGTTATCCATTGGATTATTTTTTACGTAATTCGCCACAGCAAATCAGCTGGCACACGCAACTGCTTGCTGAGTTTCGCGGTGATGTGTTGGTAAAAGTGAGCAATCGGTTTTCCGCTGGCGGTACGGAAATTTTTATTTATACCAATGACCGCCCGAACCTGTTTAATAAAGTGGTGAGTACCATCGGAGCGAAAAAACTCAGCATTCACGATGCGCAAATTATTACCACGCAAGACGGCTATGTGTTGGACAGTTTTATTGTGACTGAACTGGATGGCGCTGAGTTGCCATTTGATCGTCGTCGTATGTTGGAAGGCGCGTTGACGAAAAGCCTAACGTCAGAAACGGTGAATAAACAACGACTACGCGAAAAACACCATTTGGCTCATTTCCATGTGAAAACCGACGTGCGTTTTTTGAATCTTGAGAAAACCGATCAAACTGAAATGGAATTGTTTGCACTGGATCAGGCCGGTTTGTTGGCGGATGTGAGTGCTGTGTTCTGCGACTTAGAGCTGAATTTACTCAATGCTAAAATCACCACCGTTGGTGAAAAAGCAGAGGACTTCTTTATTTTAACGAATAAATTCGGCCGTGCCTTGGACGAGTCGGAGAGAGCCACGTTATTGACGCGTTTGTTGCAAATTTTAAATTAGTGTTTAAACATAAAAGTGATCTGCACCCCAAAACCTGGACACCTAATTTGAGGTGCAGATTATGTC
>NZ_CALIWN010000011.1:0-23546 GCF_938046485.1 uncultured Aggregatibacter sp.
AGTAAAAAACTGTTTATTATGTGCTGCGCCCAAATTTTGAGCTTGTAAAGAGCCCGGTAAATTCAGATTCGAAAGGTGACAAATGATTTTAATATTTGCCTGTTTAAGTTTGGGGTAAGTTTGCTCGCCCAACAAATTACCTAGCGCTACAGGCACTTGCTTTTCAATCAACAAATCCATCATCAGTAGAATGAGCAAAAATCATAAGACAAGATAAATGGAACCCTAAGAGTCTCATCTTTCAAGGCTTTGACTTTACGAATGTCGGTGCGCATACGCTTGAAGTAGATTTGTAATGAATGGTTGTTGCCTAAACAGCCGTTGTTTAACCTTGGTAAGGAATGTAAGGGAAAAGGCTGGATTGAGTTTAGCGAAGTGCGGTGGGTGAATGGGAAAAAAATTATACATTTAACCGCTGAGTGTAAAGAGAAAGCCAAATCTGTTTGGCTAGTGACACAGCTGTTTGAGGATAAAACCTTTGCAAAATTTGTCGAGAAAATGGCCGCTCACCTACTTACCTTGTCGGCGGAGTTTTGCACGGTTTGCCGTAAATAAATTGATAAAATGGATATGATGGTGTGATGTCTCCAGAGAACCTTGAAATCACCTTTGAACCAATGATGTTTCGTTCGCCCCCCTCGCCTTGCAACATAAAAAAACAGTTGTTCGTCATATTTGGCTTGGAAACAGAGTAAAATCAAAAAGGGTCTGATGTTATGTCAGACCCTTTGTTTTTTGTGGCGTAAAGTCGGTGTATTTTTAACGTAAAAGTGCGGTTATTTTCCTAGATGTCTTATCTTGGTTTGGTCTCCGCTAAAAAATCATAATGCTGATTCATACGTGCTGCCCAAGTTACTAAATTTGGGGAGAACTTGTTTAAATCTAACCCGATTTGAGTTTGACGAAATACCCACCAGTCGATAAGACAGACGGCACTTATCGTACCGATATTTAACTGCTCACCAAATTTTGTCAGATACTTTTCCAATTCAATAAAACTACGACAATTACGTTCAGTGAGTTGTTCATGCCGTGTCGTCCACCATTCTTCCTGTGGGCGAAGCATGCGTTCAGCAAGCATTGGAATGGTATTTTCTAAAATGCCATCCACCAAAGAATGCGCCTGCAGCACCTGCCAGCGTTGTTCTCCTTGTGGAAATAAACACTTACTGTGTCCGATAGAATCTAAATATTCACTGATTAATAGACTACCAAACAACCATTCTCCGTTATCAAGTTGTAACGCCGGAATGCGTCCGAGCGGGTTGTCTTGGTTATGTGGCGAATTGGGATCGAACGCGGATGTCACGCGTAACAATTCGATTTGTTCGTCCAATTTATGATATTTAAGCACAGCCATCACTTTGCGCACAAAGGGACTTGTGGTGGAATACCAAAGTTTCATGGTGATCTCCTTGTTTATTGCATCTTGTAACCCTATAAAAGACGGTTAAATTTTACCGCACTTTTGCCAATGACTTCTCTCTTGGGAAAGCAAAACGTTGCGGTGGACACGAAAATTACCTCACTTGATAACTTTGTGTCCGCCAGTGTTTTTCAAATAACAAATGGGCTAAACCTGTTTTTCTTGGTTTAAGCGTTACTAATTTGGGTACCGGTTTGGTTAAATGTTTATATACATAATAACCGGTAATCAAGCTAAGTAATGCGACCAACCACCATGGTGAAATTAGAATATATACGCCAAGAACTTTTAGTTAATTGATATGTGATTTAGATATAAAAAATAGGGTTAAAAAATAGATATTTTTAACCCTACTTGGTATGGATATTCTAAAAGTATTTATTTAGATCCTGCTGAGAATTCAAACCCCCAGTCATAATAGTTACTACAATCTGCGTGCCCATTAAAGAAGTTGATATCTTTTCGAACTGACATTTGAGTTCCATCAAAATCAATAGTTGCAATGGCGCAGAATGTACGAGGATCAGTTTGTTTACCCATTTCAACGACGATTTCAGGTTGATTTGGCACTTTAACAGTAACAATAGCATCAGATTCAGCCCATTTTGCTACTCCTTCATAAATGAAACAGTAAATTACTAAGCGGCGTAAATCCCGAATCCCTTTGGGGTTAACTAAAATGTTTTCCCCCTCAGATGAACTTCCATTTCTATCATCACCACAGTGCCACACCCAAGGTGCTTGTATATAGCAACCTTGACGAGTTAAGCGTTCTTTTGAGCCACCACGGCCTTTAGAAAATTGCAGACCATCAATCAAAGATGCGGTTCCATCCTGTAACTCCCAATAACAACCAAGATCTAAGTCAATTTCTTTGGTTTTTCCAAATAAACTACTAAAAAAGCCCACTGGTTTTTGTTGTGTCCAGTTTAAGTTAATAGTTATTTGTTGATCTGTAGCTTTTGATAGATCAATTTTATGAGAGTCACCTTTTTTCTCTAACGTAATTTTGCTTAGTGAAACCATTTGTAACTCCAATTAACCCACATTTACTCCATATTGCTTGCAAAGTGCATATAGTCCGCCAGCATAACCTTGGCCTATTGCACGGAATTTCCATTCACCGTTATGGCGATAAATTTCACCAAATACCATGGCTGTTTCTGTACTGTAATCTTCAGAAAGATCAAAACGAACAATTTCATCACCAGTATCATTATTAACAATACGTACGAATGCATTGTTGACTTGACCAAAATTTTGACGACGAGCTTCTGCATCGTGAATAGTTACAGTAATAAAAAGTGATTTGATATTGCTTTCTACTTTATCTAATCTAACAATTAAGCTTTCATCATCACCATCGCCGTCTCCAGTCAGGTTATCCCCAGTATGTTCTACACCACCACAAGGTGAAACTAATTGATTATAGAAAATGAAATAGCTATCAGAAGGCACTTTAGCGTTTTCTGTTGCCATAAATACACTTGCGTCTAAGTCAAAGTCTTGCCCATCGGTTGAACGAGCATCCCAACCTAAACCAACCAATACATTTTTTAAACTCGGATCGGTTTTACTTAATGAAACATTTTGACCTTTTGTTAATGAAATTGCCATTTTATAGTTCTCCAGTTGTTATTGGGTTAATAAATCTTATACACCTGCTATTTGAACAACGATAAGTCGTCCACCCTCGCCCTTTTTCAAAAGAATTTTTGTGCTGTCTTCAAGCTTCACTTTTCCGCCAATAGGAATAAGTTGTTTAGTATTTATATCTACCATATCAGGCAGATTTTCATTCACGAGCCACCAATTTCCTTGATGTTGAATGAAATAACCAACGCGTTTAGCATCTTCGGCTTTCAATTTTTCATTAGGAAATACGCGGTTGTCAGCGTGCCATTTAAAAAGTGATTGCCCGCTGTAGACCATAATTCTGTGATTATCAGGGCGATAATGGCCATTTGGTGCAGCAGAATACAAATTTAACACGGGTAATTTACCTTGATGTGCTGTGCCACAAAACGGACATTTAGGCGATTTAGAATTATCAAAAGCATACCATTTCTGTTCACAATTAGCGTTTTGACAAGGCTGAAGCAAATCTACTGTTTTTACTAATGCCTGTTCCCATTCATCTGCTGTTGGGCGAGCAATAGGATTATGCAAGCCGTCAATAAAGGCGCGTTTAAATAATTCGCTTAAATAAGGGCCAGTAATGATATAAGGCATTTTTTGTGTGTCTTTCCAAGGCTGTTCGCTAGGTTTAACATTCCCTATTTTTATACGATTAGAATGATCGGTTGGGTGTTCAATGAATAACGCCTTTTCTCCCATTCCTAATTCTTCATCACGCTGGCTATCATTCATATCAAAAACCTTATCGCCTCGAAGTGGATGGCGATAAAGTAAGTACATATAAATTAAAACAGCTAATGCGTGTAAATCCGTAGTTCGGCTAGGTAACTTACGCTTAGGATCGTTTTTATCTAAATGTTGTGTTGCCACTACTTCAGGTGCAATAAAATCAGGCGTTCCCACAACAGTTGGCGGATGTTTCCCTGGTACCACTAAACCGTCAATATCAATCAAACTCGCTTGACCAGTTGTTGGGTCGATTAAACAGTTTTTGTAACCTAAGTCACTATGACTTAATCCAGCCATATGCATACGGCGAACGGCACGAGCCAGCATCAAACAGACTTTCAAATGCAACATCCAATCGCCTAACTCTCGAGAGTCAAGAAACTTATTGCGATTAGAAGCACTGGCGAACCATTTACCGTCTTTATCTTTGCCTTTAATGCCTAACATATCGTTATTACGGCTACCATATTGGAAGAAAAAACAATCACGATAGAAAGGGCTAACCACGCCTAATTTGCCTTGATATTCCACTACTGCCGTAGGCCAGCAGAATAATTTTTTCAGATATTCGCCACCTTCCTGATTGAAGATCTTTTCACGATAAGTACCAGTTATCATTTCTAACCGCTCTTTTGTGGCAAGATCGGCAGGTTCACGAAAGAAAGCGACGACATAATCTTTATTGGGGGAAAACATTACATCTTTCATTCCCCCTTGTGCTTTCACTTCATCAACAAATTGAATTTGTTCGCCATTTGTTGCGGTGAGTGTAATGATCTTATTCATCCTTTTCCCTTTCTTGAATTACGACATCACTCGCTTTGCTCAACGAAACCACTTTTGTTTTATCATTTTGTGGTACATTAATGTTTCTTTCTGGATCATTTACAATTTGCTGTGAATTTTCGACCACTTGTATTGGTGTATGAATTTCTTCTTGATATTGAGCTGAATAAGTAATGCCTTTCCATTCAGATTCAGGAATGAAAACAGCTAAAGTGCGATCATCATGTTCACCTTTTGAGAAGAAATCGAGCCAGTTTTCCAAGGATTTTTCAGGTTTTTCTGCTTGCAATGGCGTATGCAATTCTTCCCAGAATGTTTGCCAAGCTTCAAATGTATTGAGTTGTGCATCAGTCTGAAATTTAGGATCGGAAACACCATCTGTCATTAACATTAAAATGGGTGGATAATCGCGAATATCCGTGCAAATACGCATCGTGATTTTTTCAACGTTAGCTTCGCCTAAAGTTAAAAATTGTGTTTCACCAGAATATTGCCCAGAATCAACTTCACCTAATAATTTGACGTTTTGAGTAGCTGGATCAAAAATTGCAATTGCGCCATCCCCCACCCAATAACAGGCAGTAAACCATTTGCCGTCAATTAAAGGTAACGTAAATGCTAGCAACAATGTGCAAGAAAGAGATTTTGGTTCAATCACTGCATCTCTAGCCTCCGTTTCTTGCGCAAGATAAGCGGCTTGAACAGCTTCTTTAAAAATCGCCTTGGTGATGTAAGCAAGCTCCTGTTCATTTTTTTGAGCCATTTTCTGATAATCTTTGCCTTCAATGCTAAGTAATTCAAACACTTTATCTTGTGCTGCATTGACGGCTAATTTTGAACCTTGGCGAGAAAATTCCGCACTCCCTGCTCCATCTGCCACGGCTAGAAAATGTACTTTTGACTTCTCGTGATAACCGATAGCAAAGTCATCATCACAGCAGGTTCCTTTCATAGCATGTGTACGTCCACGCATACGAGCTGCAATTAATTGACCACTCTCTGTTGTGATTCTTTTATTCGCACTATCCGGTTTCCAAAAACGTGATTTAGGATCAGAAGGAATGTTTTTCCATAAATATTTAGGATTTGGATTAACAAACAATGTAGTATGAGCTAAATAGTCGTCATCAAGTTGAAAAGTCACTAAAAATTCACCGCTCTTTGTCGGAGTACCTTCCAAAGTTTGGTTTTCTATATTCCAAGTTAATCCAATATCATTTTCTATTTTGATGGATTGAACTAAAGGCAAGTCGGCAGGTTTTAAGTAAGTGTAAGGCTCGTCTTGCTTCGCATTTGGAAGCGTAATAATGAGATCTTTTTTGTGTATCAGAGTAATTTCTGTTGGTTGAAGTATCAACATATCATTTTCCAGTAATGTTGAATTTGTAGATGTTTGAAAGCGTTGCCACATTTCTGAAAGATGGGTAATGAGTGTAAAATTTTGGCTTGCAAAAGCATCAAGCCATTTTTCATCGGCTTGATTGAGCCACAATTTAAATTTTTCTAATTGTTCTGTTGCGTTCATCTTTAGCCTCTTGCACGACTAATGTCGAAATCAATGTCATCAGCTTCATCATTGAAATATAAGGTTTCATTACAACCAGGGCAGACAACTTCTTTTTCTCCATTGGCACAGAAAATTTGACCACAGTTGCACATACACAAGCCAAACGCAGCACCACAATGGGGACAACCGCCACCACCCCAAAGTTGGGATGTTGAGATTTTGCTATGATTTGGACGATGATCAGACCAATCTTCATAATCTTTTTCAGCAGGGTAAACGCCAACATATTGGAAAATTACATTGTCCAATGGGCTGCTTTCGATGCGTTCATATTTCATTAAATAAGGCAATTTCATTTTGCTGCATTTGCCCACGATAATGGCATAATTTTCATCTAAGGCGACCGCTTGATTTTTTTCTTTGATTAAAGAAATTGCACCGCTTTCTAAAATTTCTTTATTTAGCGAAATAGGTAACTCCACACCTAACGAACGACTTTGGCTTAAAATAGAATCAGCAACAGATTCACATAAAGCTCGGTAAATTTTTTCAATATCGTCATCATCAAGGCGATAGGTTAAGTCGCTGATCTCACTTAGGGTATTGAGATTAGCAAATTTTCCAATTCCGATATTGATTAGCTTCGCTTTATTTTGAAAATGGTGTTTCCAGCGAGAAATAGCTTGTGCAGGATCATCTGTTGGCGAGCCATCAGACATTAGATAAACCAGCGGTTTCCAATCACCTTTTTTCTCTGGAGTACTACGCACAATATCTTTTTCCAAGGAATCCATTAAATGATTAAGTGCTGCACCAATAGATGTGCCAGAACCAATTGGCAAACGAGGTGAGTAAAAACTCATTAATTCCGTTAATGGTGCAAGTGTACCAGCAGCCCCTGCAAATGCGATCACAGAAAGATAAACAGATTCCAACGCGTAAGGATCACGGCGAAGTTGATTAACTAAGCGGCTAATGCCTTCTTGCATTTGACGAAGATTTTCGCCTGCCATACTTTCAGAGATATCAACAACAAGATAAACAGGTAAGCGACGCATAATATTTCCTAAAATACGATATTAATTTCATCAGGTGGCGGTGGCAGGCCGTTATTATCAACCGCACCCACGCTAACGCTGGTTTGAGCTATGGAAGCAGATACCCATTGGAAGAATTGAGCAAAACTATTCGCATCCATCGTATCTAATGACACAACGGTATCCGTCAATTTCTTTAAGATAGTCGGATCTGCCTTAGGGCCTGCGGCACAAGCCACAATATTGCCGAAATTTAGACTTTTGATTTGTAGAATAGCTTGCTTATAAGCGAGCGTGTCGGAAGGTTTGCCATCGGTAAGCAAGATTAAAATTGGTCGCCAATCACCTTTTTGATCAGGTGTTGCAAGAATGCGATCTTTTTTGACTGCTTGGGCAATATCTTCTAGCAATTTTCCAAGAAAAGTTGCCCCACTTTCAGGGCAAGAAATCGTTGGCAATACCACATTTTCAAGTGCGGTCAGTGGCAAAACATTTTTGATCTGTATATCAAAAGTGAAAATAGAAAGATAAACACTTTCAAGTGCGTAAGGATTTTGTCTTAATGCAGAAAGCAGTGATTGCAATCCGACATTCACTGCTTCAATAGGCTCACCTTTCATTGAGCCTGAAGTATCAATACAAATATAAGTGAGTAGTCTTCTAGACATATCTACACAACCTAAATTATAAAACGATATTTAATTCTGCCGGTGGTGGCGGTAATTCACCTAATCCGCCCACATCTTTTTTGTTGAGATCGACTTTTTGGCTTGAAACAGAAATCGACGCAGAAACCCATTTAAAGAAGGCTTTAATTGAGTTTGCATCAGCAGTATCTAATGACACCACGCTTTCTGTAATTTGTTTTAATACGTTGGTATCAGCTCCGGCACCAGCTGCACAAGCGACAAAAGTCCCTGTCTTCACAGTTTTTAATGCATTAATTCCTTTCTGCAAATTGTCAGTTGGTACACCATCTGAAAGTAAAAATACAACTGGTTTCCAGTCACCTTTTATTTCCGCAGAACCTTTTTGTACTTCGCGATTGATACAATCTGTAAGTAAACTTAATGCTTCGCCCATTGATGTTAAGCCTGATGCTTCAATAGTTGGAAGCTGGAAATTCATTAGCTCTGTGAGTGGTGTAACTTGTCTGGCTTTGCTATCAAAAGTAATCACAGATAGATAAGCCGTTTCTAACGCATAAGGATCTTGACGTAATGCGGAAACTAGCATTTGTAAACCATTACGCACGGATTCAATGGCTTCCCCCATCATTGAGCCAGAAGTATCAACTAATAAATAAACAGGTAAACGACGCATAATTTTTCTCCCTAATAACAATTTTGAGCTGGAAAACCATTTTTACGGTTTAATTCCATTGCGGCTTTACAAGCTGAATAAGATTGTTTACCTGCACAATTTTGATTAAACCAAGCAATCATTTGTGAATGTTGTGCAACTTGCTGGTTATACGCACTTACGGAAGCCGCAGAGTATTGATCAACATAAGTATTTTGAAGCGCATCACCTAACCATTTCGCTTGGTTGTAGATTTCAACGCATTGTTGTTCCATTTCATCACTAATTACTGGAACATGCCCATGCGTAGATGATGTTGGTGGAGCTATATAGTGTTGGTTTGCTAAAACATTTGTTGTGGAAAAACAAGCGGTCAGAAAAATCAATTTCTTTACATTCATTGAATTATCCTTCTTCTTTTTCAGGAAAAATAAACGAAGCCACAACGCCAATAAATAAAACTCCTAATACAATATAAAGACTAACATTGGCAGAAATATGAATGCCTGTATCAAATACCGCGTGATTCCAAGATTGGATTCCCATTTTGATACCAATAAAGAACAATAAGGCAATGACCGCTTTTTCGAGATGAACTAGGTATTTTGTGAGTGCAGCAAGAATAAAATAGAGACTACGTAATCCTAGAATCGCGAAAATCATTGCAGCATAAACGAGTAATGGTTCTTGAGTAACAGCAATAACAGCAGGTACTGAGTCAAAGGCAAATGCTACATCAGATGTTTCAATAGCCATTAAACATAAAAATGCAGGCGTTGCGTAACGAAAACCTTGACGAGTAACGGAAACTATTTGATCTGCATTTAATTCGTTATGTTTTACAAAGAATTTTTCTTGCACTAGTTTTGGGAAAACAGGCATTATTTTCCCTACCAAACGAACACTCCAGTGATGAGTATAGTCTTCGATCTCTTCTTCATTATCATCTCCGCCTCGTAACATTTTCCAGCCACTCCAAAGTACAAAAGCAGCAAAGATAAATCCAATCCAAGGACTTGCGGCAAATAATCCTGTTCCAATCACAACGAAAATAGCTCGGAAAATCAATGCGCCTAAAATACCCCAATAAAGAATTCGATGTTGAAGATGATCTTTAATTCCAAAAGATGCAAAGATTGCAACAAAAACCATTAAATTATCAATTGATAAGCTTTTTTCGAGTACATATCCGGCAAGATAGAGATCAGCCCACTCTGGCTCAAAACGGAAATAAAGATAAATGTAGAACGCCAATGCCAATGAAATCCAAAAGATTGACCAAAGTGCGGCATTTTTTACAGTGATTTCTTTACTGTGACGATGAGAAATCAGATCAATATAAACGGAGAAAAGGACGACAGAGAAGAAAACAATAATGACTTCTAAAGGAAAACCAAAGTGATGCATAGATGAGACCTAAAACTGAAACAGTTAATATTTTAAACTGATACAGTTTATATAAAAACCAGTTTGGTTTACAAGTTCTTTTTAACTTTCGTCATAATGATTTTCGTGATGAAAATATTAACTGAAAAAGAAAAATTTAGCACCCGCTTAAAACTAGCTCTTTCTGCAATGGCTATGCAGAATTTAAAAACGAGTGAAATCGCCACTAAATTTAATTTACAACATCCTAATGAGCCAGTAACACAACAAGCAGTGTATAAATGGCTCAATGGGTTAGCAATTCCATCAATGGATAAAATAGAAACATTGTCAAAATGGTTGATGGTTAAACCAGAATGGTTGCGTTATGGCGTGAACGATGAGACTCAAAAAACAATGTTAGATGAAGTGCTGTTAAGTATGATTGTTGGGCTATCTGAACAACAAAAATCAGCATTAATTACATTTATTAGTTCATTTCAGACTAGAACTTAAGTGCAAATTTTACTATTTTTAACTTTATATATAATTTAGAAGAATATAGGGCTTTTGTCCTAAGTGTAGTGCGGAGCTAAAGTCGGTTAGATTGATACAAGAAAGGTTTTATTGTAATTTGTTACTTGTTACATCACAAAACAACACCGCATTGAAGCAATTTCTATGCGGTATTATTTTTAATAAATTTTCATCCGGGCATAAAAATTCCCGGGGAACATAGTTTTGATATTGCATAAAAATTATATAATTCTGATTCTTTCTTTTGCAACAGTTAAGTTCTTTATTAATCAAATACTTCCCGCCTTTTCAATCACCAAAATCCGTGCTTCGCCTTGCGGGTGGGCAACGTGTTCGGTGCCGATGCCGGCGTAGAAGATATCACCGGTTTCGAGCAATACGCTCTTGGCTTCGCCACGCTCTTTGTAGTGCATTTCCACTACGCCGTCCATCACCGCAAAAACTTCCTCGCCATCATTGATATGCCATTTATAAGGCTCATCCGTCCAATGTAACCGCACGCTGATGCCATTCATTTCAGCAATATCCAAACCGCCCCAAGCACGGGTGGCGGTAAAATCTGCGCTACGGATAATTTTGTGTGCCATGCTCTCTCCTTAACATTAGTGGGCTTCGTCCCAATTCTCGCCCACGCCGACATCCACAATCAATGGTACCACAAGTTCGGCGGCGGCTTCCATGTGCTGTTTGATGAGATCGCTAAAAAACGCGATTTTTTCTGACCGCACTTCAAATACCAATTCATCGTGCACCTGCATGATCATGTGAATATCCGGATCATCGCGCGTGATTTCATCCAATTTAATCATGGCGCGTTTGATGATATCGGCGGCGGTACCTTGCATCGGTGCGTTAATCGCTACCCTTTCCGCGCCTTTGCGACGCATAGCATTGGAAGAATTGATTTCCGGCAAATACAAACGGCGTCCGAATAAGGTTTCCACATAGCCCTGCGCTTTCGCCTTCTCACGGATGTCGTGCATAAAGGTTTGCACGCCCGGGTAACGTTGGAAATACAAATCCATGTAGCGTTGCGCATCTGCGCGGGAAATCCCAAGCTGACGGGAAAGCCCGAAAGAGGACATACCGTAAATCAGACCGAAGTTAATGGCCTTCGCATTGCGACGCTGTTCGCTCGTCACCTGTTCCAACGGCAAACCAAAAATCTCCGCCGCGGTGGAGCGGTGAATGTCTTTACCTTGTGCGAACGCGTTAATCAAACCTGCGTCGTTGGACAAATGCGCCATAATGCGCAGCTCGATTTGGGAATAGTCGGCGGCAATAATTTTATAACCGTCACGGGCAATAAAGGCTTGGCGAATGCGGCGGCCTTCCTCGTTACGAATAGGAATATTCTGCAAATTCGGATCACTGGAAGAAAGCCGCCCTGTTGCCGTCACGGCTTGATGATAAGAGGTGTGTACGCGCCCGGTTTGCGGGTTCACCATTTGCGGCAATTTGTCGGTGTACGTGGATTTCAGTTTGCTCAAACCGCGATGTTCCACCAACACTTTCGGCAATTCGTGGCTGTACGCCAGTTCCTCCAACACGTCTTCATTGGTGGATGGCGCGCCTTTCGGGGTTTTTTGTAACACCGGCAAGCCAAGTTTATCGAACAGAATTTCTTGCAACTGTTTCGTGGACGCCAAATTGAACGGTTGTCCTGCCAGTTCGTGCGCCTGCATTTCAAGTGCGGTCAATCTTTCGGTAATTTCGTTGGACTGCAAGAACAGCGCATCAGAATCAATCAGCACGCCACAACGCTCCATGCGCGATAACACGCCGAGCAACGGCAATTCGATGGACTGATAGAGTTCCACCAAACTGGGTTGCGACTGAAGTTTTTCCCACAACACTTGTTGCAATTTCATGGTCACATCGGCATCTTCCGCCGCGTATTCGCCTGCTTGCTCTAGTGGGATTTGGTTGAATGTCAGCTGATTTTTCCCTTTGCCGGCAATGTCTTCAAAGCCGATGGTTTGGTGGCCGAGATAACGCTTCGCTAAGTCGTCCATGTTGTGTCGACCGGTGCTGTCCAAGGTGTAAGAAAGCAACATGGTGTCGAATTCAATGCCCCGTAATTCAATGCCGTTGCGGGCGAAAATAGTCATATCAAACTTGAGATTCTGCCCGATTTTACCGATATTTGAGTTCTCTAAAATGGGTTTGAGGGCAGCAAGTGCGGTGCTTTTTTCGAGCGTTTTTGGCGCACCGAGATAATCCAAATGCAACGGTAAATACGCCGCTTCGCCATTTTCTAACGCAAAAGACACGCCGACCAAATTAGCAGACATATAATCTAGCCCGTCGGTTTCCGTATCCACCGCAATCAGTTTCTCGGCACTCAATTTTTCCACCCAGCGGGCTAAATCCTCTTCAGCTAGAATATTTTCATAGCGACTGCGGTCAATGTTAAATTTAACGGCATTTTCAACCGCACTTTCATCGGTGTTGACTGCCGGCGTCGCTTGATAGTGATTAATTTTCACTGATTGCGTCGGTTGCGTTACAGAATTGGTGCCGTTCATCACTTCGCCTAACCAGCGTTTAAATTCATACCGCCCGAAATATTCAATTAATGCGTCATTATTGCTGTCACCAAGCGTAAGTTCTTGCGGGGAAAATGCCAATGCCACGTCGGTTTTGATGGTTGCCAACGCATAGGACAAATCTGCCATGTCTTTTTCAGCAAGCAATTTTTCACCGAGTTTCTTCGCACCACGAATCGGCAACTCGGCGACTTTATCCAGATTGGCATAAATTTGAGCCATGCTGCCGATGCCCTGTAAAAGTCCTAATGCTGTTTTTTCGCCTACGCCCGATACGCCGGGAATGTTGTCGGAGCTGTCGCCCATCAATGCCAGATAATCAATAATTAACTCCGGCGGAATACCGTATTTTTCAATCACCCCCGCGCGATCTAGCAGGCTGTTGTTCATGGTATTAATCAACATAATGTTGTCATCCACCAGCTGTGCCATGTCTTTGTCGCCGGTACTGATCAGCACCTTCTGCCCATTTTGCGACGCCTGGCGGGCCAACGTGCCGATGACATCGTCCGCTTCAACACCTTCCACCACCAGCAGCGGAATCCCCAAGGCACGAATCATGTCGTGCAAAGGCTGGATTTGTTTACGCAGATCGTCCGGCATCGGCGGACGATGGGATTTATATTGCTCAAACATTTCATCGCGGAAGGTTTTGCCTTTGGCATCAAACACCACCGCAATATGGCTTGGCTGCACCTGTGAAATCAAGCTTTTCAACATATTCAGCACACCATACATGGCGCCTGTCGGTTCACCGTTGGAGTTGGTCAGCGGAGGGAAAGCGTGAAAGGCGCGGTATAAATAAGAAGAACCGTCCACGAGGACAAGGGGATTTGTAGCAATTTGAGCCATAATCATCTCATGATGTTGATAAAATGTTGTCGCATTATAGCGAAAATCGGCCAAGGGCGCATGGGGAAATCCCCCTGAAAAAAGGGATTAAAAAACACCGAAAAAACATACCGCACTTTGTCTTGTCTGATCGGTGAAACCGCTGATGGATCTTGATCCTGACGGTGAAAATGCCTATACTCAGGTCGTTTTTAACACAATCCAGCAGAGGATCTTATGAAAAAATTCACACTTTTAGCGCTTAGCGCGGCTATCGTATCAACAACGGCAATCGCCTCCGATGTTAATTTCACCGATTTAGGTATTGGGGTTGGCGTGGGCACAACAAAATATGAAGGTGCAAAACGTATTGCCAATATTGATGCTATCGTTGATTACGGTTTCCAACTTGATGAAAATGTCGTGGGTATCGTGGAAGGAAAATTGAAAGCACATGATTCCAAATTACAAGACAACGCTTATGGCCGATTTGAACAACGAGGACGTTTAGGCGTAGGCTATTTGCTAGGTTATAAAGTCGCACCGTCTATTTTGCCTTATGCGAAACTCAGTGGCGAAGTGGTGAAATTTAAAAAATATGCTCACGATGGCAGCTACAGTGCCAGCGACACGAACTTAGGTTATGGTTTCGGTGCCGGCGTGAAAGCCGCTGTTGTGCCGAACTTTGAACTTGGCGTTGAATATTTACGCACCGGTCATCGCTTTGAAAGCACGAACATTAAAGGTAATACATTCAGCACAAGCGCGACCTATCGTTTCTAATTTGAATGCATTTTAAAGAGATTGCGCCGAAGGAAAACCAACGGCGCAATTTTTTTGCCTGCGCAATCTTACGGAAACCTTGCCCTATCCTTTCCTATTTGGTGTAAAATTCGCCTGCTTATGAAATTTCAACCCCTAAAAACACTGTTTTTTTCGACCGCACTTTTCACCACCAGCGCCTGTGGCACTGTGGTAAAACTGGTGGATCCAACAGAGCCTTATCGCGCCTATGCCGGCACCAAATACGATTTCGAGATGGCAAAGCGCTGGGGCTTACCGATTTTGGATGTGCCCTTGTCTTTTCTGTTGGATACGGCACTTTTGCCTTATGTCTGGTCGCAAAGTGAATAATCAATGACTATGAAACTCAATCCGCAACAACAACAAGCCGTGGAATATGTGTCCGGCCCTTGCCTCGTTTTAGCCGGTGCAGGCTCTGGGAAAACGCGCGTCATCATCAACAAAATTGCTCACCTGATTGGTAAGTGCGGTTATCTTCCAAAGCAAATCGCCGCCGTCACTTTCACCAATAAAGCCGCACGTGAAATGAAAGAACGTGTGGCACAGTCCATTGGTAAGGAATCCTCCAAAGGGCTCATTGTGTCCACCTTTCACACCCTCGGGTTTGACATTATTAAGCGTGAATACAAGCACTTAGGTTTTAAAGCGAACATGACGCTGTTTGATGAACATGATCAAATGGCGTTGTTAAAAGAGCTCACCGCTGATCTATTGCAAGAAGACAAAGAGTTACTACGCACGCTGATTAATCGCATTTCCAACTGGAAGAATGACTTATGTAGCCCCCAACAAGCGATGACATTGGCGCGAGATAAGCAAGAACAAACCTTCGCTCATTGTTACGACCGCTATAACAAGCAGCTACGCGCTTACAATGCCTTGGATTTTGATGATTTGATTATGTTGCCGACCCTACTGTTCAAACAAAACGAAGAAGTGCGGTCAAAATGGCAGGAGAAAATTCGCTATCTGTTGGTGGATGAATACCAAGACACCAATACCAGCCAATATGAGTTGATTAAGTTGTTGGTAGGTGATCGTGCGCGTTTCACGGTGGTGGGTGACGACGATCAGTCTATTTATTCTTGGCGTGGTGCGCGACCACAGAATATGGTGCGATTACGCGATGATTTTCCGGCGTTACGGGTGATTAAACTGGAACAAAATTACCGTTCCAGCCAACGCATTTTGCATTGCGCCAATATCCTCATTGATAACAATGATCATGTTTTCGACAAAAAACTCTTTTCCAATTTAGGCGAAGGGGAAAAATTACAAATTATTGAAGCGAAAAACGAAGAACATGAAGCAGAACGTGTCGTGGGCGAACTCATTGCTCACCGTTTTATCGCGAAAACCCATTATCGTGATTATGCCATTTTGTATCGTGGTAACCACCAATCGCGCTTGCTGGAAAAAATTCTGATGCAAAACCGCATTCCATACAAAATCTCCGGTGGTACATCCTTTTTCTCCCGCGCGGAAATTAAGGACATGATGGCGTATTTGCGTTTGGTGGTGAATCAAGATGATGATGCGGCGTTTTTGCGCATTGTGAACACGCCAAAACGGGAAATCGGTACGGCAACACTGGAAAAATTGGGTTCATTGGCACAAGAAAAACACGTTAGCTTATTTGAAGCGATTTTTGATTTTGAGTTGATTCAACGAGTCACCCCGAAAGCCTATGATGCGTTGCAAAAATTCGCCCGTTGGATTGTCGAATTGAATGACGAAATACAACGTTCTGAACCTGAATGCGCCCTGCGTTCCATGCTTGCTTCGTTACATTATGAAGAATACTTATACGAATACGCCACCAGCCCAAAAGCGGCAGAAATGCAGAGCAAAAACGTGGCAACGTTGTTTGATTGGGTTGCTGATATGCTCAAAGGCGATGAATTTAATGAGCCGATGAATCTGAACCAAATCGTCACCCGCTTAACGTTGCGCGATATGTTAGAACGCGGCGAAGAGGAAGATGACAGCGATCAGGTACAATTAATGACGCTTCATGCCTCCAAAGGGCTAGAATTTCCGCATGTGTTTTTAATCGGCATGGAAGAAGGCATTTTACCGCATCAAACTAGCATTGACGAAGACAACGTGGAGGAAGAACGCCGTTTGGCGTATGTGGGCATTACGCGTGCGCAGCAGAATCTGTGGTTTTCTTTGTGCAAAGAACGACGCCAGTTCGGCGAATTGATTCGTCCTGAGCCCAGCCGATTCTTACTGGAGTTGCCGGAAAACGATTTGCAGTGGGAGCGGGATAAACCGCCGTTAAGTGCCGAACAGCAACAGGCAAAAACGCAAAGCCATATTGCTAATTTACGGGCGATTTTACGCGGGAAATAATCTGTGAATGTGATACTTGAAGTTGTCGAGAAATCGCACAACTAACTTGATTTCAAGCACTTTTCGGAAAAAATAATTTGACTTATTATTATAAATCCGTATTATACCGCCCACAAACCGATTGTGGTGAGATGGCCGAGTAGGCTGAAGGCGCTCCCCTGCTAAGGGAGTATGGGGTCAAAAACTCCATCGAGGGTTCGAATCCCTCTCTCACCGCCATTTGTTTAATTTGTCTCGCACCCGTAGCTCAGCTGGATAGAGTACTCGGCTACGAACCGAGCGGTCAGAGGTTCGAATCCTCTCGGGTGCGCCATTTTAAATCGACTCTATTGTTTAAAATGGTCTGAGCAAATTAAACATCAACTACGCACCCGTAGCTCAGCTGGATAGAGTACTCGGCTACGAACCGAGCGGTCAAAGGTTCGAATCCTTTCGGGTGCGCCATTCTCTCTTATCTCTATTTCTTTTTCAATTAGCTTTAATCCTGCTTTTCGTTTCTAAAGTAAACGCATTAACTGTTTCAAGTGTCATCGCCTTTCTTCGAATAAAAAGAAAGGAGGTACAGTTTCTATGGACATTTTTATTGACCATGAAACCGCCCTCCTTATCGTGCCACTTATTGGCTTTTAGTGTTTCGCTGCACGACTGCCGTGGCAATGTTTGTATTTTTTACCTGAGCCACATGGACAAGGTTCATTACGCCCGATTTTATGGTGTTCTTCTACTGCATTTTGAGCGCCTTGTTCATCCTGTGATTCTTCATTGTGATACTGCATTGCTGCTGCCTCGCGCTGAGCCAATTCTTGACGTAAACGTTCTGCTTCTTCCATTTCCTCTTGCGTACGCACTTGGACGCGGCTTAAGGTGGTGACCACGCTTAATTTCAAGGCATCCAACATTTCGGTAAACATTTGGAAAGACTCTTTTTTGTATTCCTGTTTCGGATCTTTTTGTGCATAACCGCGTAAATGAATACCACGGCGTAGGTGATCCATGGCAGATAGATGTTCTTTCCAAAGTTCATCTAGGGTTTGTAACATCACGCCTTTTTCAAAATTGCGCATGGTTTGTGCGCCGGCCAATTCTTCTTTGCGTTTATATTCATCAGTAGCCGCTTGAATAATACGCTCACGCAAGGTTTCTTCATGCAGATGATTGTCTTCATCCAGCCATTTGGTGATAGGTAAATCCAGCGCGAAATCTTGTTTTAAACGTTGTTCCAATGCCGGCACATCCCATTGTTCTTCCAGTGATTGTGGCGGAATATATTGATCGATAACGCTGTTGAAGACGTCCTGACGAATCACATCGATAGTTTCAGAAATATCGTCATTTTCTAACAATTCATTGCGTTGTTCATAAATTGCATGGCGTTGGTCATTTGCCACATCATCAAATTCGAGTAAGTTTTTACGCCCATCGAAGTTATGCGCTTCCACTTTGGCTTGTGCAGAGGCAATCACTTTCGCTAATAATTTAGACTCCATGGCCTCGCCTGGTTGGCTGAAAGCTTTGCGCATCATGTTAAGTTTGCCTTCATTGAGGTAAATACGCATTAACGCATCGTCTAAGGACAAATAGAAACGGGAAGAACCCGGGTCCCCTTGACGACCGGAACGACCGCGCAACTGGTTGTCGATACGGCGGGATTCGTGGCGTTCTGTACCGATAATATGCAAGCCTCCGGCTTGTTTTACGATGTTATGACGTTCTTGCCATGCAGCTTTGATCGCCTCAATTTGCTCTGGTGTTGGATTTTCCAGTTTATCCACTTCCGCTTTCCAGTTACCTCCCAACACGATATCGGTACCACGACCCGCCATGTTGGTGGCGATAGTGACGGCTCCCGGATACCCTGCATTAGCGACGATTTCCGCTTCTTGTGCGTGGAACTTGGCGTTCAACACATTATGTTTAATGCCCGCTTTGGTTAACGCATTCGAGAGTAATTCAGATTTTTCAATAGAGATTGTTCCCACTAACACCGGTTGGTTACGGGCCACGCAATCTTTGATGTCCTCAATAATGGCGTTGAATTTGTATTCTTCTGTTTCAAACATCACATCAGTGCGATCATCACGGATCATTGGACGATTGGTCGGAATGACGACGGTTTCTAAGCCGTAGATTTTTTGGAATTCAAAGGCTTCTGTATCTGCCGTACCGGTCATTCCCGCTAATTTCTCGTATAAACGGAAATAGTTTTGGTAAGTGATAGAGGCGACAGTTTGGTTTTCGCTTTGAATGCGAACCCCTTCTTTGGCTTCGATGGCTTGGTGTAAGCCGTCCGACCAACGACGACCTGCCATCGTACGACCGGTGTGTTCATCGACGATAACAATCTCACCATCTTTTACAATGTAATCCACATCACGTTCAAATAAAGTATGAGCGCGCAATGCCGCCATAACGTGGTGTAACAAAGAAATTTTAGACGGTGAATAAAGGGATTCGGTGTCTTTCATGAATCCATGTTCAATTAACCATTGTTCGCATTTTTCTTGCCCACGTTCGGTCAAGTAAGCTTGTTTGGTTTTTAAATCCAACGTGTAATCGCCGGTACCTTGATATTCTTCGGTATCTTCTTTGTCTTGTTTAATTAAGACAGGAATCAACTTGTCGATAGCCATATACAGTTCGGAGCTGTCTTCTGCCTGACCGGAAATGATTAACGGCGTACGCGCTTCGTCAATTAATATGGAGTCCACTTCATCCACTAACGCATAGTAGAGATCTTTTTGAAAACGCTCTTGCGGGGCGTGCGCCAAGTTGTCACGCAAATAATCAAAACCTAACTCGCTATTAGTGGCATAAGTAATGTCCGCTGCGTATGCTGCGCGTTTTTCTTCCGGTGACATGCCCGGCACGTTTACGCCGACAGTCAGGCCTAAAAATTCGAATAATGGACGGTTGGTTTCCGCATCTCGGCGGGCAAGATAGTCATTCACGGTAACCACATGCACGGCTTTGCCCGGTAACGCGTTCAAATAGCATGGCAACGTCGCGGTTAAGGTTTTCCCTTCACCGGTACGCATTTCCGCGATACAACGACTGTTAAGCACCATACCGCCGATAAGTTGCACGTCGAAATGACGCATGCCAAGCACACGTTTACTGGCTTCACGCACGGTCGCGAATGCTTCCGGTATTAAACTTTCCAAGGTTGCGCCTTGTGCTAAACGGTCACGGAATTCCGCCGTTTTGGCTTTGAGTTGTTCATCGCTTAACGCTTCGTATTCCGGCTCAAGTTTATTAATTTTAACGACGATTTTATTGAGGCGGCGCAAAACACGGTCGTTACGGCTACCAAAAATTTTAGTTGCAATAGTTCTAAGCATAATTCTTTCTTTTTTAAAAACAGATAAATGAAATCGTTTAATGATATTAAACGATGGCGTAAATTAGATAGTCGAGGTTAAATCAATGCTGGCCCAGCGCGAATTGGCGCGTTAGGCATAAAAGGCGAACGCGTAAAGTGCGGTTCGTTTTGCGAGAGAATTTCAACTGCCGGTAAGGTCTGTTGCGGTTGACATTGTTGCTGGCGGGTTTGTTGTAATAAAGACACCGCCGTTAAAATTTGAGGCGCATTTTGCTGTTGCGTATTTTGATAGTTTTCACTACCAACAGCAGCCGGATAATTCAGTTCCTGCGTAGCGGGCAAAACAAAAATCGCCAGCATGCCGAGAAGCAGTCGCGACCAAAAATTGTGTTTGCTTTTGTTGGAAATAATCATAGGGATTTCACTATCAAAAAATTGTCGGTATTGTAGCGGAATTTCGCTACAATGTCATAAATATTAGGGCGTAGAGGCGGAAAACAAGGTAATGCGTTATCAAAAACCAATCAATATTCAGACTTTATTGCAAGATTCGCCATTGGCGAAAATGATGCAAAAAGGCGTTCGATTGAATGAATTAAATCAGCAAATGAAAGCGTTCTTTCCCGCGGAATTTGCCGGGCTGTATCGTATTGCCAATATTGAACAACAGAGTTTGCGTATTGAGGTGGCCAATGCCATTGTTCGTCAAAGCTTTTTGTTTCGCCAACAGGCATTATTGGGCGTTATTCAGCAGCATTTGCCGGAAATTACCGAATTAATTTTTTACATTAACCCTGAATTTCGTCCTGAGTCATAAAAGTGCGGTGTCTTTTTCAGGTGTTTTTACGGAGATGGGATGAAAATAGGGAAGTTAGCCAAAGCGGTTGGCTGTAGTGTAGATGCCATTCGATTTTATGAACAAAAAGGCATCATGCCACGCCCGTTGCGTTCTGCCGGTGGTTTCCGTTTATACACGGACGAACATTTGCAGCGCTTGTCATTTATTTGTTATTGCCGATCTTTGGATATGTCCCTAGAAGAAATCAAATTGCTCTTGAGTTTGGACACTGCATCGGAGCAACAAAAGACCGAAATTAATCAATTACTCGATCGACATATTCAAGACATTGCCAAACATATTCACCGTCTGCAACATTTACGCATGAATTTGTTGCAATTAAAACAGCAATGTGGCGCATCAGAGCAGCGGAATTTACTGCAGATCTTACAGCGTAGCCATACGAAGTTTAGACCGATAAGATAACCACCGAAAATGTATAAAACGTCACTTGGGGCGGTAGGGGAAAAGATCTATACTATTGGTCTGATTTACTTTTCTCGGAGTTGTTATGCCGGATCGTTCTCCTAATATCACAACACATGATCCTTTCGGCAGCTTGTTGGGTTATGCGCCCGGCGGCGTTGCCATTTATTCTTCAGACTATAATACGGCAGATTCGCAGGAATACCCTGACGATGCCGCTTTTCGTAGCTACCTGGGTGGCGAATACATGGGCTATAAGTGGCAATGTGTGGAATTCGCCCGTCGCTATCTTTATCTCAATTACGGCATGGTCTTCACCGATGTTGGTATGGCGTACGAAATTTTTTCCCTGCGTTTTCTACGCCAAGTGGTTAATGACGCATTGTTACCGCTACAAGCCTTTGCCAATGGCGGAAAGCGAGCACCGGAATGTGGTGCGTTGCTGATCTGGCAGGAAGGTGGCGAGTTCAAACACACCGGCCATGTGGCTATTATCACCGAGGTGCTGACAGATAAAGTACGCATTGCGGAGCAAAATGTGATTCACTCCCGCCTGCCGAGCGGTCAACAATGGACCCGTGAATTGCCAATGACGGTAACAGAGGACGGCTATCGCTTATATGATACCTTTGATGATACAGAAATCCTTGGTTGGATGATTCAAACAGATAACGAGGAATTTAGCCTGCCACAACCTATGCCGGCGCCGAATAAACTCAACATTTGTGCAAAACATATTGAGAATCAAGGGCAGTTTTCAGCAAACTGGCTGGATGAAACAAAACCGTTAGAGGCAGCTTACGTCAAAGCAATGCAAGGACATCGAGTGAATCATGGTGATCAATATCGTTATTTTGCGCTTTCCGAAAGCGCACAACATGAACTGATTCGCGCCACAAATGAATTGCATCTCATGTATTTGCACGCCACCGACAAAGTACTCAAAGACGATAACTTATTGCAATATTTCAACATCCCAAAACTGCTTTGGCCTCGCCTGCGGTTATCTTGGCAAAATCGTCGTTATCAAACCATCAGTGGACGATTAGATTTCTGTCTCGATGAGCGCGGTTTGAAAGTGTATGAATACAATGCTGATTCCGCCTCTTGTCATGCTGAAGCGGGCGCAATCTTGCCACGTTGGGCAACACAAGCCGGACTCACTACGGGGCATGATCCGAGCGAAGGTTTACTTAATGCATTGGCAGATACATGGAAACACAGCCATGCGACATCGTTAGTCCATATTATGCAGGATTACGATGCTGAAGAAGATTACCATGCCTTGTTTATGCGTGATGCCCTGACACAAGCCGGTTTTAAAACGAAGATTATTCACGGCACAGAAGGCCTCCACTGGGATACGCGCGGACAATTATTAGACGATGAAAATCAGCGCGTTCAAAGCGTATGGAAAACCTGGGCGTGGGAAACCGTGTTGGAGCAATTACGTGAAGATGCGACAGGGCGTGAAGTTGCTCCGCCGATTCGTACAGGTTATCCGGAAGATAAAGTGCGGTTAATTGACGTGTTACTTCGTCCGGAAGTACTGGTTTATGAACCTTTGTGGACAGCCATTCCAAGTAACAAAGCCATTTTGCCGGTGTTATGGTCGTTGTTTCCAAATCACCGTTATTTGTTGGAAGCGGGATTTGAACTGACACCAGAATTAATTAAAAATGGCTATGCACAAAAACCAATTGCCGGTCGTCGTGGGGATAATGTGAAACTCATTGGCGAATGTAAAACCGTGTTAGACAGTACAAACGGCCGTTTTGATAAACAGGAAAATATTTACCAGCAACTTTGGTGTTTGCCGAAAGTAGAAGATCAATATGTACAGGTATGCACTTTTACTGTAGGTGGACATTATGCCGGGAGCTGTTTGCGTTCCGACCCGACTCGGGTGATTGTCGGCGATAGCGATATGCAGCCGTTACGTATATTCAACGACAAGGCATTTATCACGGATTAAGCCATCAATGGATCTTGAGACTGTTCTCTAGGCATTTGAGTCATAAAAATTTTGGAAAGAATGTTCGAATCTTTGATCAAGATAACAGTTTTTAGGTAGAAATTCTCATAGAATAGAGACAG
>NZ_CALIWN010000012.1:0-8551 GCF_938046485.1 uncultured Aggregatibacter sp.
TTAAGAAGAGGAAGGCAAATTATCGTTGCCTTTCTCTTTTTCTTTTGATAGAATCCGCAACCTGCCCGCCGTTCTGTTTTGACTGTGCGGACAGGTTCGTCCCGCAAGGGTGGTTTTTTAATTTAACGGAGCACTAATATGATCCAAGAACAGACTATGCTGGATGTTGCTGACAATTCAGGCGCTCGCAGCGTAATGTGTATCAAGGTTCTAGGTGGATCGCACCGTCGTTATGCTGCTATTGGCGACATTATCAAAGTTACTGTAAAAGAAGCAATTCCGCGCGGTAAAGTAAAAAAAGGTGATGTGTTAAAAGCGGTTGTTGTGCGCACCAAGAAGGGTGTTCGTCGCCCAGATGGATCAGTTATTCGTTTCGATGGTAATGCTTGTGTCATTTTAAATAATAACACTGAGCAACCAATCGGTACTCGTATTTTTGGACCAGTGACTCGTGAACTTCGTTCTGAGAAATTCATGAAGATCATTTCTTTAGCTCCAGAAGTACTGTAAGGAGAATGTAATGGCTGCAAAAATCCGTCAAAATGATGAAGTAATTGTGCTTACCGGCAAAAGCAAAGGTAAGCGCGGTAAGGTAACAAAAGTGTTATCTAACGGTAAAGTGATTGTTGAAGGTGTAAATATCATCACTAAACATGAAAAACCAGTACCTGCATTAGGCAAAGAGGGTGGTTTAGTGAAGAAAGAAGCTGCAATTGATGTATCAAATGTTGCAATTTTTAACCCGAAAACAAACAAAGCTGACCGAGTAGGTTTTAGATTTGAAGACGGCAAAAAAGTACGTTTCTTCAAATCTAACAATGAAATTATTTAATAATAAACTGGAGTAATGCGATGGCGAAACTGCATGATTACTACAGAGAGCAAGTAGTAAATGAATTGAAAACGAAATTCAACTACTCGTCTGTCATGCAAGTCCCACGAATCGAAAAGATAACCCTGAATATGGGTGTGGGTGAAGCATTGACCGATAAAAAATTGCTAGATAATGCAGTAGCAGATTTAGCAGCAATTAGCGGTCAAAAACCTTTGGTTACTAAAGCTCGTAAATCTGTTGCTGGCTTTAAAATCCGTCAGGGATATCCAATCGGTTGTAAAGTGACACTACGTGGTGAACGTATGTGGGAGTTCTTAGAACGTTTAATTACAATTGCTGTTCCACGTATTCGTGACTTCCGCGGTTTGAGCGCGAAATCTTTTGATGGTCGTGGAAATTACAGTATGGGTGTGCGTGAGCAAATCATCTTCCCTGAAATCGACTACGATAAAGTAGATCGTGTACGTGGTTTAGATATTACTATTACAACCACAGCTAAGAGTGATGAAGAAGGTCGAGCACTATTGGCTGCCTTTAATTTCCCATTCCGTAAGTAAGGCAGGTTATAAATGGCTAAACAATCAATGAAAGCTCGCGATGTAAAACGCGTGAAATTGGCTGAAAAATTCTATGCTAAACGTGTAGAATTAAAAAAGATTATTTCTGACGTTAATGCCTCTGACGAAGATCGTTGGAACGCCGTGTTAAAGTTACAAACTTTACCACGTGATTCTAGCCCTAGTCGTCAACGTAACCGTTGCCGTCAAACTGGACGTCCTCACGGCGTTCTTCGTAAGTTTGGTTTAAGTCGTATTAAGGTTCGTGAAGCTGCTATGCGCGGCGAAATCCCGGGTCTTAAGAAAGCAAGTTGGTAATTTACCACTTTAATTTGGAATCGGAGTAAAAGCACAATGAGTATGCAAGATCCTATCGCAGATATGTTGACTCGTATTCGTAACGGTCAAGCTGCGAATAAAGTTGCGATCAGTATGCCTTCATCCAAGCTAAAAGTGGCAATTGCCAATGTATTAGCTAGCGAAGGTTATATCGAAAGCGTTAAAGTAGTTGAAGGTGTAAAACCTGAATTGGAAATTACGTTAAAATATTTCCAAGGAAAACCGGTTGTAGAGAGTATTCAGCGTATTAGTCGCCCTGGTCTTCGTATTTACAAACGTAAAGACGAATTACCGAAAGTAATGGGTGGTCTAGGTATTGCTGTTGTATCTACATCTAAAGGTGTAATGACTGACCGTGCAGCTCGTCAAGCGGGTTTAGGCGGTGAGATCATTTGTTATGTAGCTTAATGGAGAGGTAGGATAATGTCTCGTGTTGCAAAAGCACCTGTTAGTATTCCTGCCGGCGTTGAGGTAAAACTTAACGGACAGTTGCTAACAATTAAAGGTAAAAATGGTGAGTTATCTCGCTCTATTCATCATTCAGTAGAAGTTAAACATGAAAATAACGAATTGACATTTTCACCACGTGAGGGTGTTGAGGGCGGTAATGCGCAGTCTGGTACTGCGAGAGCGCTAGTTAATTCTATGGTTATTGGCGTTACTGAAGGATTTACAAGAAAACTACAATTAGTTGGTGTAGGTTATAGAGCACAAATTAAAGGAAACGCTGTTGCTTTAAGTCTTGGATTTTCTCATCCTGTTGAGCATGTTTTACCTGCAGGAATTACTGCTGAATGTCCTTCTCAAACTGAAATTGTTTTGAAAGGTTCAGATAAACAGTTAATTGGTCAAGTTGCTGCAGATATTCGTGCTTATCGTCGCCCTGAGCCGTATAAAGGTAAAGGGGTACGCTACGCTGATGAAGTGGTGCGTATTAAAGAAGCTAAGAAGAAATAATTAAGGTAACACTATGGATAAGAAATCAGCTCGTATCCGTCGTGCGGCTCGTGCGCGTCATATGATGAGAGAGCAGGGTGTAACTCGTTTAGTTGTTCACCGTACTCCACGCCATATTTACGCCCAAGTCATCGCACCAAACGGTTCGGAAGTGCTTGCGGCTGCTTCTACTGTTGAGAAAGCAATTAAAGAGCAAGTGAAATATACCGGAAATAAAGATGCTGCTGCAGTTGTAGGTAAGGCCGTTGCAGAAAGAGCATTAGCAAAAGGCATTAAAGGCGTAGCTTTTGATCGTTCTGGTTTTAAATATCATGGCCGTATCCAATCTTTAGCGGATGCAGCCCGTGAAGCTGGTCTACAGTTCTAATTGAGGTAATTTGAGATGTCAAACATCGAAAAACAAGCTGGTGAACTGCAAGAGAAGCTAATTGCGGTAAACCGCGTATCTAAAACTGTAAAGGGTGGTCGTATCATGAGCTTTACCGCATTGACTGTGGTAGGTGATGGTAATGGCCGAGTAGGTTTTGGATATGGTAAAGCACGTGAAGTTCCTGCAGCGATTCAAAAAGCAATGGAAAAAGCACGTCGTAACATGGTTAATGTGGCTTTAACAGAAGGTACGTTACAACATCCTATTAAGGGTACTCATACTGGTTCGCGCGTTTTTATGCAGCCGGCGAGTGAGGGTACCGGTATTATTGCCGGCGGTGCGATGCGTGCCGTGTTAGAGGTTGCTGGAGTCCGTAACGTATTGTCAAAAGCATATGGTTCAACTAACCCAATCAATGTTGTTCGCGCAACTATTGATGCTTTAGCAAATATGAAATCACCAGAAATGGTTGCTGCTAAACGTGGTAAATCAGTTGATGAAATTTTGGGGTAATTGATAATGGCTAAAACTATTAAAGTAACACAGGTTCGTAGTTCTATTGCTCGTTTACCGAAGCATAAAGCTACACTACGTGGTCTTGGTCTTCGCCATATGCATCATACTGTTGAGTTAATTGATACTCCAGCAGTACGAGGAATGATTAACCAAATTTCATATATGGTTAAAGTGGAGGAGTAATAGATGCGTTTAAATACTCTATCTCCGGCTGAAGGTGCTAAGCATAGTGCTAAACGTCTTGGTCGTGGTATCGGTTCTGGTTTAGGTAAAACTGGTGGACGTGGTCATAAAGGTCAAAAATCCCGTACCGGCGGTGGTGTTCGCCGCGGATTTGAAGGTGGACAAATGCCTTTATACCGTCGTTTACCTAAATTTGGTTTTACCTCAATGAAATCTGCAGTAACAGCAGAAGTTCGTTTAGATGACCTAAATAAAATTGAAGGTGGCATCGTAACTCTAGAAACATTAAAAGCAGCTAATGTTTTAACTAAGGATATTCAATTTGCTAAAGTAATTTTGGCTGGTGAAGTTAAGTCTAAAGTAGTAGTTCGCGGATTAGGTGTTACTAAAGGTGCCAAGGCAGCAATTGAGGCTGCAGGCGGTTCAATCGAGGAATAATTAATGGCTAAGCAACCAGGCTATCAAGCAAGAAGTACGCAAGGCGGAAAAAGTGAGCTTAAGAATAGATTGTTATTTGTTTTAGGTGCACTGATAGTTTTCCGTATTGGTTCGTTCATTCCGGTTCCTGGTATAGATGCTGCCGTATTGGCTCAGTTAATTGAACAACAAAAAGGCACCATCATTGATATGTTTAACATGTTCTCTGGTGGTGCACTGAGTCGAGCTTCTATTTTTGCTTTGGGTATTATGCCTTATATTTCGGCATCAATTATTATCCAACTATTAGCCTCAGTTCATCCAGCACTGGCAGAACTAAGAAAAGAAGGTGAATCTGGTCGCCGTAAAATTAGTAAGTATACACGTTATTCAACAGTTGTTCTTGCTACTTTACAAGCGGTAGGTATTTCAACAGGTTTACCTAATATGTTACCGGGGTTAGTTCCTAATTTAGGATTTAGCTTCTATTTTACCGCGGTAATTAGTTTGGTCACCGGGACTATGTTTTTAATGTGGTTAGGTGAGCAAATTACAGAGCGTGGTATTGGTAATGGTATTTCTTTGATTATTTTTGCGGGTATTGTTGCTGGTTTACCTGCTGCTGTAGGTCAAACGATTGAGCAAGCTCGCCTTGGTCAAATGCATTTTCTTGTTCTTTTATTGATAGCTGTTATTGTTTTTGCAGTTACTTATTTTGTGGTTTTTGTCGAAAGAGGGCAGAGACGAATCAAAGTGGAATATGCTAAGCGTCAGCAAGGCAGACAAATTTTGGGTGGACACACTTCACATCTTCCGTTAAAAGTGAATATGGCAGGCGTGATTCCCGCAATTTTTGCATCAAGTATAATACTCTTTCCAGCAACATTAACTCAATGGGTTGGACAAGGCTCAAGTTTAGAATGGTTAACTGATTTATCAATGTTATTGCATCCTGGACAGCCGTTATACTTAGTTATATATGCCGTGGCAATTATTTTCTTTAGCTTTTTCTATACTGCAATGCAATATAATCCTCGGGATACAGCAGATAACTTGAAAAAGTCAGGTGCATTTATACCTGGAATTAGACCAGGGGAACAAACATCTCGATATATTGATAAGATCATGACTAGATTGACCCTTATTGGGGGATTATATGTCACATTCGTTTGTTTAGTTCCTTATATCATGACATCTGCTTGGAATGTTCAATTCTATTTCGGTGGTACATCTTTGCTGATTGTTGTGGTGGTTATTATGGATTTCATCGTACAGATTCAAAGTCATTTAATGTCTACAAAATATGAGTCTGCGTTGAAAAAAGCAAACCTTAAAGGTTTTGGACAATAGTCCAGTTATAAAAGGGATAAGCAATGAAAGTTCGTGCTTCCGTTAAGAAATTATGTCGTAACTGTAAAATTGTTAAACGTGAGGGAGTTGTTCGTGTACTTTGTAACGATCCCAAACATAAACAACGCCAAGGTTAATTGATATTTTTCTTGCAAAGAACCGGTTGAGTAATTATACTACTCAGCTCATTTATTTCCTTGACACTCTGTTTGAGTATCCTGAAAACGGGCTTTTCAAGATCAGGGTGTCAAATTAATTAATATAGGAGTGCATAGTGGCCCGTATTGCAGGCATTAACATTCCTGATCATAAACACACTGTAATCGCTTTAACTGCAATTTATGGTATCGGTAAGACTCGTTCAAAAAGCATTTGTGCTGCAGCGGGTATTGCTGAAGATGTTAAGATCAGCGAATTGTCTGAAGAGCAGATTGACAAACTGCGTGACGAAGTTGGTAAATTTACCGTTGAAGGTGATTTACGCCGTGAAGTAACACTAAACATCAAGCGTCTTTTAGACTTGGGTTGTTATCGTGGTTTACGTCATCGTCGTAGTTTACCTGTACGTGGTCAACGTACTAAAACTAATGCGCGTACCCGTAAGGGTCCACGTAAGCCGATCAAAAAATAGTCGGGGTAAATAAAGAATGGCTAAAACACCAATTCGTGCACGTAAACGTGTAAAAAAACAAATTGTGGATGGCGTTGCACATATTCACGCATCTTTCAATAATACAATCGTTACTATTACTGACCGTCAAGGAAATGCTCTAGCATGGGCAACCGCAGGTGGTTCAGGTTTCCGTGGTTCTCGTAAATCTACCCCGTTCGCTGCACAAGTTGCTGCAGAACGTTGTGCTGAAATCGTTAAAGAGTTCGGCTTAAAGAACTTGGAAGTTATGGTTAAAGGTCCGGGTCCGGGTCGTGAATCAACAATCCGTGCATTGAATGCAGCGGGTTTCCGTATCACGAATATTACTGATGTGACTCCGATTCCTCATAACGGTTGTCGTCCACCGAAAAAACGTCGTGTTTAATGACGTAATAGGATAGTTGGAGAAAGAAAATGGCAAGATATTTGGGTCCTAAACTCAAGCTCAGCCGTCGTGAAGGTACTGATTTATTTCTTAAATCAGGCGTTCGTGCGATTGATTCGAAATGTAAAATTGATACAGCACCTGGTCAACATGGTGCTCGTAAACCGCGTTTGTCTGACTATGGTAGTCAGTTACGTGAGAAACAAAAAGTTCGCCGTATGTACGGTATCTTAGAACGTCAGTTCCGTAACTATTACAAAGAAGCGAATCGCCTAAAAGGCAATACTGGTGAGAACTTATTGGTATTGTTAGAAGGTCGCTTGGATAATGTTGTTTATCGTATGGGATTTGCCGCAACTCGTGCTGAAGCTCGTCAGTTAGTGAGTCATAAGGCAATTGTTGTGAATGGCCGTGTTGTGAACATTCCATCTTTCCAAGTTTCAGTTGATGATGTAATTGCTGTTCGTGAAAAATCTAAAAAACAAGCACGCATTAAAGCATCGTTAGAGTTAGCAGAACAAAAAGAAAAACCAACTTGGTTGGATGTTGATGCTGCTAAAATGGAAGGTGTATTTAAACGTGTTCCTGAGCGTTCTGATTTATCAGCAGACATTAATGAACATCTGATCGTTGAGCTCTACTCCAAATAATTGTAGTAGTGCTTAGAAGCAAAGAGAGGATAAAATGCAGGGTTCTGTTACAGAATTTTTAAAACCACGCCTAGTTGATATTGAACAAGTTAGTTCAACACAGGCGAAGATTATCTTAGAGCCATTAGAGCGTGGTTTCGGTCATACTCTAGGAAATGCATTACGCCGTATTCTTCTATCTTCAATGCCAGGTTGTGCTGTAACTGAGGTAGAAATTGATGGTGTTTTGCATGAATATAGTAGCAAAGAAGGCGTACAGGAAGATATTCTTGAAGTGCTTTTAAACTTAAAAGGTTTAGCTGTAAAAGTACAAAATAAAGATGATGTTCTTCTAACCCTTACTAAATCTGGAATTGGCCCTGTTGTTGCTGCAGATATTACCCATGATGGTGATGTTGAAATTGTAAATCCTGAGCATGTTATTTGCCACTTAACTGACGAGAATGCATCAATTAACATGCGTATTCGTGTGCAACGTGGTAGAGGATATGTGCCTGCATCAGCTCGTGTTCAAAATCAGGATGAAGATCGCCCAATTGGTCGTTTATTAGTAGATGCTTGTTATAGCCCGGTTGACCGTATTGCTTATAATGTTGAAGCTGCACGTGTTGAACAGCGTACCGATTTAGATAAATTGGTTATTGAGCTAGAAACAAACGGAACTATTGATCCTGAAGATGCGATTCGTCGTGCAGCAACAATTTTAGCAGAACAACTTGATGCATTCGTTGATTTGCGAGATGTTCGTCAACCTGAAATTAAGGAAGAAAAACCAGAATTCGATCCGATTCTGCTTCGTCCTGTTGATGATTTAGAGTTGACAGTTCGTTCTGCTAACTGTTTGAAAGCAGAAACAATTCACTATATCGGTGATTTAGTACAACGTACAGAAGTTGAGTTATTAAAAACACCTAATCTTGGTAAGAAATCACTTACTGAAATTAAGGATGTGCTCGCTTCAAGAGGCTTATCACTAGGTATGCGCCTTGAAAATTGGCCACCAGCAAGCATTGCTGAAGACTAGTTTGGTCGTAGGTTTAAGATTTTTCTGAGAAGGATAAGGTTATGCGCCATCGTAAGAGTGGTCGTCAACTCAACCGTAATAGCAGTCATCGCCAAGCGATGTTTCGTAATATGGCAAGTTCTTTGATTAGTCATGAGATTATCAAAACAACTTTGCCAAAAGCAAAAGAATTACGTCGAGTAGTTGAACCGTTAATTACTTTAGCAAAAGTAGATAGTGTGGCAAATCGTCGCCTCGCTTTTGCTCGTACACGCAACACTGAAACTGTTGCTAAATTATTTAATGAATTAGGACCACGTTTTGCACAACGTGCAGG